>NZ_JBNGOZ010000005.1:0-275551 GCF_050589825.1 Carboxylicivirga longa
AGGAAAGGTTTTTGAAAATAGACCTATGTTATCAACAACTAATCGGTTTTACAACGCATTATTAAACTATAGCCTAAGGTTATTGCAATGGGGAGCCACCTGTGCGTATACATCGGTGGGCGAGGAAAGGCCGTAGATATTATAAAAGTCTTCATCGCTGCCACGTACAAAGTCGGCCAACCTAAAATTCTCTTCTATCACAGGTCTTAGTTTCTCTCTGTTTTTCAGGTGATGACTGCGAAAATTGGGATCATAGATAATTAAAGCACCTTTTTGCCGGGCTGCATAGAGGTATTCCAGCAAACGAGGCCGTATGGCCGGATTGAGACCAAAATAGGAGCCAAACAGCACAATGTCATTAGCCTTGAAATGGGGCAGAGGTCCTTGTAGGCGTTGTTGGGGGTAGTCTTTGAAGAATTCGTATTCGGCATCATTTTCATCGTTAAGGTAGGCCAGGGCGATGGCTGATTTACCTTGTTCAAATCGGCAAATATACTCGGTGTTGAGTTGATTGTCCTCCAGGAACTGCATAATATTATCGCCGGCCTTATCGCGTCCTATCTCACTGATGAAATTTACGGGTACATCAACGCGTGATAAGGATACCAGGGTGTTTAATGCACTGCCGCCAGCTTTGGCTGCCACCGGTTGGAGGTTTTTAAAAATAATGTCTAGCACCGTCTCGCCAATCCCAAATACTCGCCTCATGGTCTGTTCCTCTGTTCTATCGTTCCCAAATAAAAAAGCCACTCTGTGAAGAGTGGCCTACAAAATATGTATTTTCTTTTATTTCACCAACTTACTGATGGTTTTAAATGCGTCGGAGCCAGCCACACGGCATAATTCAAACAGGATGGATTCGTAGCTGGTTACAATAATACCTTCCTGACGCATGCGCTCCAGGGCAATGCGTTTATTGTCTTTTGTACGCGAGCTAACACAGTCTTCCACTACCACGGGTGTGAAGCCCCGTTCTTTAAGGTCGATGGCTGTTTGTAACAAGCAGATATGTGTTTCCATGCCCGCCAGTATAACGGTGCGCTTGGTGCTTGTTTCCAGTGCCTCCATAAATTTGGGCTCATCACAACAGCTAAAGGCCATCTTTTCCATGTGGGGATCATCCTGCACCAACGCTTCAATGCCTGCCACAGTGTCTCCCAGACCTTTTTTGTATTGCTCAGTAACTAAAAAAGGCACGCCAAGAGCCTTCAGGCCTTCCACCAATGTTTTAGTATTCTTCTCCAGTTGTTCGTGGCCATCAATATGCGGAAATAAGCGTTCTTGAATATCAACTACCACGCCAATTGCGTTCTCTTTTAATAGTCTCATCTTATCGGTTTGTTAATGATTTTAAATCCAGTTCACTAAAGTTTTCGAAGAAAGTAGTTAGCTCACGTGCAATGATGCTCACTCCACCGACTGCTTCCGACTCTATATTCAGGGGAATTACGGGGTCGTGTAGCGACAGGCGTAATAAGAACCAGCCCTTGGTGGTGGATGTGTTGATGCTTACGCGCACACCTTCGTAATTATTGGGCACCAACTCCCAGCCACTCTTGTTGGCTGCCAGATGCCCCAGCTCGCTAATGACTTTTTTGCCATAGGCTTTGAAGTCACTTTTGTTGATGTTAATCCTGAACTCCTCACTCTCAGCCGGCACAGGCAGTTGTTTGATGAGTGAGGTCAATGATTTGCCTTCTGTCTTCAGCTGTGCCATCTTAATTACGAATTTGGTGACCAGGTAAGCACCGTCATCCAGGAAGTAGTTCTCCTTAAGGGCGGCATGACCTGATGTTTCAATGGCCAGCCACGATTCTTCACCTTTCTCGTTGAGACGGATGGCTTCATTAATCACATTCTTATAGCCCCGCTTAAAGCGGTGATGACGCGCTTTTAGTACATCGTTGATAAACCAGGCTACCCCATCAGAAGTGATGGAGTCGGTAACCACGGTAGCGCCGGGGTGCTCCTCGTTAACGATGGCGGCCGATAGTGCCACCAGCTCATTGCGGTTAACGGGATTTCCTTTTTCGTCAACAATGGCGGCCCGGTCAACATCCGTATCGAAAATAATGCCCAGATCGCTCGTGTTTTTCTTTACCGCTTCGCATATCGATTGCATGGCTACCGCATCCTCGGGGTTGGGTACATGATTGGGAAAATGACCATCGGGATCCAGAAACTGACTGCTGCTAACATCAGCGCCCAGCACGCCTAGTACTTTTTGGGCATAGAAGCCACCGGCGCCGTTGCCGGCATCTACTGTAATCTTAAAGCCCTTGAGCGGCAGCTCATAGTTTTCTTGGCTGTTTACTTCGCGTCGTATTTTATCGACTAATAGTTGTGAGTATACATCGATAAAAGGTACTTCTGTGACCTTGCCCGGTGCTGCTGCATTGTTTTGAGTACCTGCTTCAGCCAGCTTTAGGATGTCGGTAATATCCTGCTTCTCAAGGCCTCCTTTAGGGGTGAAAAACTTTAGGCCGTTGCGGTTAAAAGGTAGGTGACTAGCAGTAAGCATAACTGCACCATCGGCACAGTATGGCTCGGTGATGGTGGTCATAAACATGGCAGGTGTAGAGGCCATGCCACAGTCATACACTTGTGCGCCCGCTGCTACCAAGGCATCTATAAAAGCCGATTTGAGGGCAGGGCCAGAGAGGCGAGAGTCCATACCTACGGCAATGGTAACTTGTTTTTTTGTATTGCGCTGTTGAACCCATTGCACAAAGGCCGTACCCAGTTGGGCAACAATTTTTGTATCCAGATTAACTGCCTGACCGGCCATGCCACTGAGTGCTACGCCGCGTATGTCAGAACCGTTTTGTAGTTGTTTCCAGTTAAAACTCATAGTTATTATTTGTTTAGTCCGGCTGCTTCGCGTGATTTATGCCCCAGGTAACCACCATGGTGACGCTTGGCATAATCGGCGTTGGTGAAATTGATTTTCTTCATCAGCAGTACCACTAGCACATCGCCAATCACTGTCATAGTAGTAGTTGAGGTAGTAGGCGTCAGTCCTAAGGTGCACACTTCTTTGGGGTTGCCTGTGCTAATGCATACATTGGCTTGTTGTGCCAGTACCGATTCCGGGTTGCCCGTGATAACAATGATGGGAATGTTGGGGCGCAGTCCGCGTGCCAGGTCAATTAACTCAACAATTTCCCGTGTTTTGCCGGAGTTTGAAATCATCAGAAGTACATCGTTTTTTTGTATCAGTCCCAGGTCGCCGTGCTGTGCTTCACTAGGGTGCAAAAAGGCCGATGGTGTGCCCGTTGAGCTAAAAGTGGTGGCCATATTTATAGCGATCTGTCCGGCTTTGCCCATGCCTGATGTAATCAGCTTTCCACCTTTCTCATGCACATAATCATTAATGATGTCCACTGCTTTAATAAAATCATCGGTGGCAGGGATATTGCTAACAGCTTGTGCTTCGTGCTGTAGTATGTTTTTTATTTCTTCTAAAACCATGCTTGTAATATTTAGCCTACAAAGGTATCATTTTAAATAGGAATATGGTTTGAGTAAAGTCATCCTGCTGAAAAATAGCTGCTAAGCATTGTGGGGCTGCTCAACCTGGGTATGGATCTTTTTATTCACCCCAATGCTGCGTCAGTGCTGATAGCCATTTTTTGTACAGATCGGGCTTGTTGTGTTTTTTCAACTGCCGTAGGTGGCGTTTTAATGCAGTGCTGCCCTGGAGGGGATAATGCCAAAAGGTCTGGAGAAAGTTAAAGTATCGGTTCCAGTCCTGATAATAATCGCGTATGAGCAGATGGTAGGCATCGTGTAGCTGTAGGATGTCAGCTTTATTTGGATGACCCAATAGCTGCTTATGTAAGGAGGGTGATGACAGCAGACCGCGTCCCAGCATTAGGGCTTTCAAGTGCGGAAAGCGTTGTGTCAATTTCTGTGCTTGTTCCGGAGTGTTGATATCGCCATTGGCCACCAGGGGATGCCTGCTGATGGCTACCATTTCCTCAAAGGCATCCCAGTCGGCTGTTCCCGTATATTTTTGATTCACCAGGCGGGGATGAATAATTACTTCCTCAAGAGGGTAGTCGTTTAGCAGCCTGAGGGTCTCTTGTCCTTGCCTGGGGTGGTCCACCCCCAGGCGCATTTTTACCGAAAGCCCAATGCCACTGGTCTGCGTAAAAAAAGCGTCCAGCATAGCCGCTATTTTTTTCGGATGCTGCAAAATGCCACCGCCCCGCTGACGTTTCACCAGCATTGGGAAGGGGCAGCCCATATTGATGTTGATGCTATGGTAACCCATTTGCTTTACCTTACGGGCAAAGACAAGCAGATAATCGGCATCGTTACCAGCCAGCTGGGGTATGGTGTTAAGGTGATGATTGAGTGTGGTCGACAGTTCGTGGTGTGTTGAAAGGGTGTCAATATCCTTTCCGGTTTCCTCAAAGAAAGGGGTAAAGTACTTATCCATTGCGCCATAAACCGTGGCATGTGCCTTTCGGTAAAAGACGGTAGTATAGCTTTGTAAGGGCGCCAGGAAGTATTGCATGGGTATTATTTTACTTGTTGTGCCAGGGAAGGATAAGCCTTTAGGGCATTGTGATAATAGATTTTGTCAACGACACCACGGGGCAGACCCAGACCCTTGAAGGAAGGTTCAATCTCGGGCGTTTGCTGCTTATCATTTTGGGTGAAGAAGCACCATTGGCTGTGCCAGCGTCGCTTCACTTCGGCAAGCTGCTCATCTTTCCCTTGTGTATCGGTAAATATCATGTCGGAACCATAGATCAAGCGATCCTGGTATTTTACCATAAAGTCGTACACTGCGCGGTGTTGTGTGGCTGCCTGGTATTGAAGGTGACAGACGCGTTCTGCCAGATCCATCATCATGTTGGGATGGGCATCCAGCCTTTGGGCGATGATATTAATATCATATTCGCTGCTGGCCAGATGGGCCCCCACGTAGCGCAGTTGCGGATGCCGGGCAAGCATTTGGTTGCAGGCATCAATGTGTTGCTGGTAGCCGGGCTGATGGGTTTGCTGATAGTTATGAAACTCCGGGTGTGTAGCGTAGTACTGGCGATCAGAGTGAAGCGTCATTTCCTCAAGGGGCAGCCAACAGTTACGGGGCTCTCCAAAATGACCCAGTAGCGGCACTTGATGCTGAGTAAGGTGATCCAGCAGAGGAGTAAAAATCGGATGGTCGATCATTACCAAATTATCTTTGTAGGTCATGCGCATCCCCACATTTTTCCATAGCTTAACGCCGATGGCACCCTGTTTTATCTCTCTGTCAATATTGGGGATAGTGCCCTGTATACTGTCGGGCTGGAGCGTTATATCCAGCGGAATACCACCGATGTATGAAAAAGCCCCGGGTTTTCCCTGCCGGTGCCTGGCACTGAGCTTTTCTTGTTCGCTTAGGGGCATCCAGCCTTGTTCACGAAAATCTACATTGATGGATACCAGGTGCATATTGCATTCTTGCGCCGCAGATAGATAAGCGGGGTTGTCCGTGTAATAGTGCAGATGAGCATCTATTTTCTTTACGGCATCAAAATCACCCGGTGTATAACAATCATTCTTCATTGGTTAATGTTTCTTTCCCTGTTGACAGCATTGTTGAAAAGGTTTGGATTGGGTCAGTGCCACAAAGTAAGTAAATATTTGGTGCAGGGTACTAATGTGATTCAAGTGTATTTGTGTTTGTCTTTCGTAAGCTTCAAATGCAAGGCTTTGAGACTTACAAAACAGACTATTGTGTAATGATACAAAAGGATTTGTGCCTTGGTTTTGCCCCTTAATGTTAACGATATATAACATAAGTACTTTCAAAGGCTTGCAGATGATATTTTTTGCTTATTTTGCAAAATAATGTAGAACCAAACATGGGAGGAGGTTTCCCACTAGCATATTTTCAACTATGAATGACTTTGATCCGAATACTACCGTTGGCCGCAGAGGCTTGATACTTAAAATGCTGGATGCTAAAGGGCAGGTGAATGTTCATGACCTGAGTGATCAGTTTAATGTGAGTGAGGTAACCATCCGTAATGATCTCACCCAGCTGGAGCATAAAAACCTGCTGATAAGAGCAAGAGGAGGAGCCATAAAAACCGATAAGGTAACCCTGGATATGAAGCTGGCGGATAAAAAGGTGAAAAACGCCCGTGAGAAAGAGATGATTGGGCGCAGGGCCGCCCGCCTGATTGAGGAGGGCGATACTGTTGTGCTTGACAGTGGTACCACTACCAAAGAAGTAGCCAATCACCTGGGGAAGTTTAAAAATTTGACGGTGATTACCAATGCACTGAATATTGCCGGCCCTTTGGCTGAGCTGGAGCATATTAACGTGATTATGCCCGGTGGCGTGATGCGCAAGAAATCCTTGTCGCTGGTAGGATCGATCGCTCAAAATAATTTTAAAGATTTTTTCTGCGATAAGCTGTTTATTGGAGCCGACGGTATTGATGTTCACCTGGGTTTTAGTACGCCGCACCTTGAAGAGGCCGCCCTGAACCGGACCATGTTAAAGATGGCTAAAAAGGTAATACTGGTGGTTGATTCCAGTAAGTTTAAAAAGCGGAGTCTGGCCGTAATTGGTCAGGTGAAAGACATTGATGTGGTGGTCACCGACGGTGGCATTAGCGCTGAAGACAAAGAACATTTATTGAATGCCGGTGTTGAAGTTATCATAACCGAGTAAAACAAAAGGATTATGCATATTATTTTATCACCGGCCAAATCTCTGGACTACGAAACGCCGGCACCGGCACAGCCCAAGACAAACATTCGTTTTCCCAAGCAGGCACAGCAAATTGTCGACAAGCTGCGCAAGATGAAACCCGATGAGTTAATGAGCCTCATGAAGATAAGTGCCCCGCTGGCACAGCTTAACCATCATCGTTTTCAACTGTGGTCTTATCCCTTTGATGCCGCAGCTATCAAGGCAGCCTTATTTGCCTTTAAGGGCGATGTGTATGCCGGTCTGGATGCCTACTCACTTAACGATACGGCCATCGATTATGCCCATAAAAAGTTAAGGATATTATCGGGGCTGTATGGGCTGTTGCGTCCTTTGGATGGCATCCTGCCTTATCGATTGGAGATGGGCACACGGTTAGCGGTAGGTAACCAAAAGCACTTATATGACTTGTGGGGCGATACCATTGCCCGACAGCTGGAGGCTGATATGGAGGAGCAGGGCAGTGAGGTGCTGGTGAATCTGGCTTCCAATGAATATTTTAAGGCGATTAACCCAAAGGCGTTTAGCAAGCGCATTGTTACTCCTGTGTTTAAAGACTGGAAAAACGACGGCTACAAAGTGGTGAGTTTCTATGCTAAGAAAGCCCGCGGTTTGATGACCCGCTTTATTATTGAGCATCAGTTGACGCAACCCAACGACCTGCTGGCATTTAATGAGGAGGGATATTATTTTAAGGCCGATTTGTCCGATGATAAGCAATTGGTATTTGTGCGTGATAAATAATCACTCATTTGTGTGAGCCAGGTTGATTCCGTAAGTTTTTTTTAATAACTTTTGAAAACGAAAAGCGGAGGTATAACTTTAAACACACATCTTATGAGTGCTAAAAAAATTATTTTACAAAGGTATGGTAACCTCCTGAAAGAGGAATCGCTGGTTACGATGCAGGATAAAATATTGCCCAATACCTTTGTGCTGGAAGCACCAGAGCCTTTCCCCGGTTTCTTCGATTACTACAGTGAGATACCCTTGGATACCAAGCCTTTGTACATTTACTTTGTATTGAAGCGCTTGTACACCTTGGAAGAGGTAACCCGCGCCACACAAAATATTAAAAAATATTTTGATGTTAATTTTAATGCGGCAGCCGGTGTAGTACATATGTATAATAAAGTGTATCACGTAATTCGGGTACGCCACCTCGATTCCTTCAATCAGATCGTTGATTTGCAAGCTGGTTATATAGATGAAGGCATTGAGTTCAAGAAAAAGCCTAAAGACCTGAAAGGTAAGGCTATTATACGCCTAAAAAAATTCTTTACTTTGGAGGAAATAGATGAGGGAGTATATTTCGATATGGATGAGCTCGATCATGGTTACTTTGCCATTCCGGATAAGCTGCCGTGGAAATATTTTGAGGATTTAACCCGCAGGGTTAAGAATAACTGGGATTACAGTGCGTTTGATGCGGCCATTGGACATTTCCACCAAAGCTTTGGCATTGTGGATATGGTAAGGATCTATAATCCTAATATCGACCGCGAGTACCTGATGGACGTTCGTAAATTATACCTGGAGCGAATTAAGTAAGGCTGTGGGTCGGGAAGGGGCTTGCAGCAGACATAGTTAGAGTTGATGCATCGTTGTCTATGGATGACGATGCATTTTGCTGTATGTCAAGTTGTTCAATATGGCCTTCATAAGGCTTTATATTTGCCTGATTTTTTCTGCCGCTCCTCAAAAACCTTTTTGTATTCTTGTAGCTTATATGTATAATTAGACCTCAAAAATATTAAGCGAAATGAAATATAGTAAATGGCATGTTCTCAGTGTTTGTGTCCTGCTTGTGTCTGTTTTAGCCGCTTGTAATACCAATAGCTATAAGCTGAGAGATACAAATGCCCACTATCTTTTAATCGACAGTTCAGTCGGTTATAGCCCATCTGTAGAAAATTATATTCAACCTTACCGCGATAGTTTGCAGATGGCCATGCAAAAGGTGATTGGTTATGCTGAACAGGAGTTATATGGAGGCTTACCCGAAGGCTTGCTCACTAATTTTGTTACGGATTTGGTGCTGGAGGAGTGTAATGTTGTTGCGGATGATCATCTTATTGATGTGAGCGTGATTAATATAAAAGGACTGCGCGTTCCCATTAGCAAAGGAGATATACGGGTCGAGAATATTTATCAGCTGATGCCTTTCGAGAATGAGGTGGTGCTGCTCACCTTATCTCGTCAACAGATGGTTGAATTATTTGATTTTATTGCCGGATGTGGTGGGGAAGGAATGGCCGGAGCCTCTTTTGGGATAAAAGACAAAAAGGCCATGAATATTCGGGTAGCTGGTCGTCCCCTGGAAGATCGGAACTACCGGGTGGCTACTTCTGATTACCTGGCCGATGGAGGTGATCATTTTGAGGTATTTACAAAGGCACTTGCCCGTGAAGGTTCTGGGCTTAAAATCCGGGATTTAATTATTGATCATATTAAAAAGCTAAGTTCCCAGGGACAATCGGTCAATAGTGAACTTGATAAACGTATATATTATGCAGAGTAGCAGGAGAAAATTTTTACACAAAAGCGCGCTTGGGCTTGGTGCATTAACGATGGTGCCGCTTATGGGAGCCTGTGCCAAGTCAAGTGTTAAGATCACTATTTTGCACACCAATGATGTGCACAGTCACATCGATCCTTTCCCTTCCAATCATTCACGCTGGGCCAACCTGGGTGGTTTTGCACGCCGGGCAAAGTTGATTGAGCAGATAAGGGCTGAGCAAAAGCATGTGCTACTATTCGATTGCGGTGATATTTTTCAAGGGACTCCCTATTTTAATATTTATAAAGGTAAGCTGGAGATTGACCTGATGAATAAGATGGCTTATGATGCTGTTGCGCTTGGTAATCATGAGTTTGACAATGGTATTGATGCATTGGCTGGCAATCTGAAAAGGGCAAAATTTCCAATTGTATGCAGTAATTACGATGTGAAGGGCACTGCCCTGGATGGTATTACCTTGCCTTATCAGATTTTTGAGCGCGGGCCGGTGAAGGTGGGTGTGCTGGGATTGGGTATTGAACTGTCGGGGTTGGTTAACCCTAACGCCTACAAAGGAACTAAATACAGGGATCCCATTGCAGTGGCCAATCGTACGGCGGCCATGCTGAAGAGTGAGAATGGCTGCGATGTGGTGGTGGCTCTCTCACATCTGGGTTACCGCTATGATGATGATAAGGTGTCAGATGTGATGGTGGCACAGCATTCGCAGAATATTGATTTAATTCTGGGCGGCCATACTCATACTTTTTTGGATGAGCCGGCGCGTGTGAAGAATAAAAATGACCAGGAAGTAATCGTTAATCAGGCCGGCTGGGGCGGTATTTATCTGGGGCGCATCGATATTGAGTTAAGGCAGGATGATAAAAAATCCGTAGCTTTGGTCAATTCTAATTACCATGTCTGATACATATTTATTAAGCTGCGAAGCGTTATCAACGCTGGAAGAGAAGTTTGCGCAGGATGCACATTTTATGAGCATTGCCCTGCCGCGTTTAAAAATAATTGCCGCTATGGCTGACTTACTGGGCGATCAACGCCTGGAGTGGAAGGTGAAGTACTCGCCGGTGAATCGATCGGCCAATGGCGTGATTATCTCGCTGAAAGATCCGCGTAAGAAGTTTCTTTTTTACTATGCCATTCCCCTTAGCCTGGGACTTAATGTGCATCTTTACCTGGGGGATAACACCTTCAACTTTTTTGAGGCACATCCACTACTGATTAAGCAAGGGGTAATTGCTGCGGAAGAGTATCCTGTGGCGGCTACCGTAAATACCTTGCCCCACCTGGTGTTGAACGATAAGAATGAGCGCTATGAACAGGGCCTGTTGCGGGCGTCTCATTGTACACCTGCCGAAGTTCAGGGATCACGATTGTATAAGGTGTTAGAAAATGCCTTTGCGAAGTTTAATCCTGTATTATTAGCCATCATCGATGGCAATATGGCCTTATAACAAAAGCGGCTATCTGAAAAGACAAGGTTTTCAGACAGCCGCTTTGTATAACTCTTACCTGCTAAGACTCAGTCTATCGGCAATTGTCGCTTGAAACTTTCATCCAACGAAATAATGGTCTCGGTGGCCGAGATACCTGCAATGTTTTGTAGCTTATCGTGCAGGATGCGCTTTAAATGCTCGTTACTCTTAGCATAGATCTTAATAAAGATGGCATACTGACCGGTCGTGTAGTGGCATTCCACAATCTGCGGTACTTCCTCAAGCATTTTCACCACCTTATCGAACAGGCTGGCTTTCTTAAGAAAAATACCCATAAAAGCACAGGTGTGATAACCGATTTTTGCCGGGTTAATAATGAATTCTGAACCTTTTATAACACCCATGTTCATAAGTCGCTGAATGCGCTGGTGAATGGCTGCACCGGATACCTTACACTCGCGGGCAACCTCCAGGAAAGGGATGCGCGCGTTTTTCGTGATCAGTGATAAGATTTTCTTATCGAGACTATCAATCTGTAAATTGCTTTCCATATTGTATATGACAAATGTTAGGATTCGTAACTTATTAAACTATTTTATTTATAGTTTGCTACGAAAATAAAACAATAATAGTTAATATCCAACGATAAAATCACCTCATAGTGCTATTGTCGACTCAGTTTGCTATTGGTTCAAACAAATCGAATTTAATAGAATACACTTAATAATAGTGTGTTATGCGTGTTTTATGGCTCGTTTTTATTTATATGGCTTCAATTTATAATTGTTTTAAAGAAGCAAGGTTGCTTTGCATCGGATGAAAATCACTACCGCTGGGCAGCTGATAGATGCGCAGGTCAAACTCCTCGATAACCGCCAGTATGTGGTCAAAAATATCGGCCTGTATGGATTCGTAGTTAAGCCATTCCTGATCCTTGCTAAAAGCGTATATCTCGATGGGCTGCCCCTTCTCGGTGGGCTGCAGGTGACGCACCATGCAGGTCATCTCATTGCTTATCATGGGATGTTCTTTCAGGTATTCCTGCAAATATTTTCTTAACACGCCGATGTTGGTCAGATGTCTTCCGTTGGCGAGACTTACCATGGCCGATTCGCCCTCTTTGTGTAGATTATGAATTTTTAGTTCTTCTTCTTTCTGTACAATATAGTCCTTTAGCAGGCGTATGTTTTTAAAGCGTTCAAGCATTTCTGCTGAGCAAAATTTCACCGAGCGCACATCAATATTAAACGAGCGTTTGATGCGACGACCTCCTGAATGCTCCATTCCCTTCCAGTTGATAAAAGAGTCCTCCACCATTTTGTAAGTGGGTATGGTGGTAATGGTTTTATCCCAGTTTTGAACCTTAACAGTATTTAGTGTGATGTCAATAACCGTACCATCTGCTTTGTAGGTTGGCATGGTAATCCAGTCGCCAGCGCTCACCATTTTATTGGCTGATAGTTGGATGCCGGCTACAAATCCCAAAATAGTATCTTTAAATACCAGTAGTAAGATGGCGGCTGTAGCACCTAGTCCGGTCATAATGTTGGTTACATCAATGTCAAACAGGATGGATATGGCTCCCAGCACTGCAATAAACGATGCTGCTATTTGTATGACCTGTACCACGCTTTTGATGGGGCGATCCTTGGCATAAGGAAACGTGTCATATATATCTTTAACAACCCCCAATAAGGCCATGAACGCCCATAAAATAACAAATACGATGGTAGTACTTAGGATACGTTGTACCGTTTCAACATAGGTCTGGCCCATCAGTGAACTGAAGATAGTGTCTAACATAAAATAGATCACCAGCATGGGTAGTATGTTTGTCAAGCGTCGCAATACCTGCCGTTTAATAAGCAGATCGTCGTATTTTGATTTGGTGCGGTACACAAGGCGCTCAACAATACGCAGCAAGTAGTGCTTAGTAATGCGGTTAGTAATCCATACAATCAGGGCGGTTACTAGTATCCAAAAGATTAAGAGCAGATAATTGGCAGAGTGTGCGTTAATACCTGCATCAATTAGGTATTCCTGTATTTGTTTACTAATTTCATTAAGTTCAAGGTTCTCCATAATAATATGCTGTGTTAACATGAAATAGCAAATGTAAATCACAAAGCTTAAAAATAGTATTAACGCGGTAGATTATTGGCCTTTTTGATGTAATATTAGGCTTGTGAAATAAAAGTAAGGATCAAAGATATGAGAACACTAGCACTTAGTTTGTTTGTTTTGTTGACTTTAACAACCTGCATGCGCGCGCAGACGCTATTTGAGCAGTATTTTGACAGGGGATCAATGAGGGTTGATTTCGTGCTGGCAGGCAATGCCGATGAACAGTCGGCTTATTTGTTGGAGTTGCGCAAGGAACCCTATTGGGGGGGAGCACATCACAACCTGATAGATAGCTTGGGGTATGGCGAATACCGCTTTTCGCTGAAGGATAAGGATAGCGGTCGAAAACTCTACAGCCGTGGGTTTTGCACTTTGTTTGAAGAGTGGCGCACAACCGCCGAGGCACAAAGCTTGAATAAGGCCTTCTATCAATCGCTTACGTTCCCATATCCCAAAGCGGAAGTTACCTTTTGCTTAGAGGAACGTAAAAAGGATGGCAGCTACCAGCCCTTGATGAGTATGGATATTGATCCGTCTGACACGAATATACGAAAAGAGCGGGTGCAGCATTACGAGGTGGTGAAGGTAGTGGACAATGGGGATGAGACTACGCATGTTGATCTGGTATTTGTTGCTGAAGGCTATACACTGGCCGAGATGGCTACTTTTAAAGCGGATGTGGCCGAAATGGCCGATTATATTTTATCGCAGTCGCCTTATAAAGAGCATCGAGATAAATTTAACTTCTGGGCAGTATGTTCCCCGTCGTTGGATGCCGGCACCGATAACCCGCGTAAGGATGAATGGGCTAAAACCGCCGTAAATGCAAGTTTCAATACTTTTTATATCGATCGTTATCTTGAAACTAACGATGTGCTGTCTATTCGCGATATAGCTGCCTGTGCACCTTACGATCATGTATGTGTGCTTGTGAACTCCGATAAGTATGGGGGCGGTGGTATTTATAATCATTTCTCCATTGGTACCGCCCATCACGCGCTGTCGAAAGAAGTGATGTTACACGAAATAGGTCATGGCTTTGCCGGTCTGGCCGATGAATATTACACCTCGGATGTAGCCTATCAAAACTTTTTTGATTTAAAGGTGGAACCCTGGCAGCCCAATATTACCACCATGGTTAATTTTGAGGCTAAGTGGAAGCATTTGTTGGCTGAAAATACGCCTATACCCACGCCGACTAATGAGGCTTATGCCAATGTTACCGGAGTGTTCGAAGGCGGGGGATATGTGGCCAAGGGGGTTTATCGTCCTGCCATTAATTGTCGAATGAAAAGCAATGAGGCAAGTGGTTTTTGTGAAGCCTGTCAGGCAGCAATAACACGAATGATATATTTTTTAACCGATAGAAACGAGTAGAATATGAACTATTTAGCTTCTGAAAAGCGATACGAAACAATGACTTATCAACGCTGTGGGCGCAGTGGATTACAATTACCGGCTATCTCTCTGGGATTGTGGCATAACTTTGGTTCTGAGGATGTTTTTAGTAATGCCCGCGAGATATTGCTATACGCCTTCGATCGGGGTGTAACGCATTTTGATTTGGCCAATAACTACGGACCGGTGCCGGGTTCGGCTGAAGAGACACTGGGTAGGGTGTTGAAGCAGGATTGGGCAGCCTACCGCGATGAGCTGATTATTTCGACTAAGGCGGGTTATACTATGTGGGAGGGGCCTTATGGCGACTGGGGATCCAAAAAATATCTGGTGGCCAGCCTCAACCAAAGCCTTAAGCGCATGGGACTCGATTATGTTGATATTTTTTATCACCACCGTCCCGATCCCGAAACACCGATGGAAGAAACCATGATGGCCCTCGATCAGATTGTGCGCCAGGGGAAGGCTTTATATGTGGGCTTGTCCAATTATTCAGCTGCCGACACCCAAAAGGCGGAGTCTATCTTGCGTGAGTTGGGGACTCCCTGCCTTATCCATCAGCCCCGTTATAATCTGTTCGACCGATGGGTGGAGCAGGGTTTAACCGATGTGTTGGACAAGCGGGGTATTGGCTGTATTGCCTTTTCGCCTTTGGCACAAGGCTTACTTAGTAATCGTTACCTCAAAAATATCCCGTCAGACTCTCGTATGGCAAAGGCTCATTTTCTCAAGTCTTCTGCACTCACCGAAGCGAAACGGACAGCCCTTGTTGGTCTGAACACCATTGCACAGCAGCGTGGACAGTCGCTGGCGCAGATGGCCATATCCTGGCTGTTAAATAATCCTACTGTAACCTCGGTTTTGGTTGGGGCATCCTCGGCACAGCAGCTTGGCAATAGCATCAATGCACTGGATAACCTAAGTTTCTCGGCTGAGGAGCTGAAGCGAATCGATAACTGTTGCGATCCTGTGGTAAGGGGTTGATTATGTCTGAGTTGTTGGTTGGTGTAGTGCCCCGGTGCACACCGTCAACGGTTCACTACAATTATTCAACAACTCACTACTTTTCGTTTTTCTTAGCGCTTATCCTGTGTTATTATTGTATTATGAAATCGTGTTTGCAGACCTTAAAAAAGGATGAGCTATGAGAACAATATTTACACAAACGCTAAGGAAGCGGATAACTGTTGCAGTGCTTATTGCAGCCGCTATGCTTGCCGGACCTGTGGCATGGGCTGACGAAAAGCCCGGTCAACCACAGCGTGTCAAGTGGAACGAACGTGCCGAAGTAAGGCAGGTAGTTGATCAGGTAAGGGAAGAAGTTCATAATGTGCTGGCAGAAGTGAAGTATGAGTTGAGCAATGCTGAGCGGGTGGAAGCGATGGCGGCCAGTGCTGATTTCCCCTTCGGCCTTAAGTACAAAGGTATTGTAGAACTGTCGTCTGATAATAAAATGATCAACGGTATTTCGGCCAATGGCTTTGTTGAAATTAATAAGACGGCCTTCGGTAATAATCGTCGTCTTTTTATTCATGCCGACGACCAAGGTACTATTCGTTATGAGTATTTCGTGGGTAAAACGGAAACGGCCTTTAACCCGGAAGGTAAAAAGTGGTTGGGTGAGATACTGCCCGATATTGTTAAGCGCAGCGATCTGGGTGTGGAGTCGCGCGTGCGTCATTTATATGCCACCAAAGGATTGTCCGGTGTGCTGGATGCGTTGGAGGAGATACCTGCTTCATCAGGCTACAGCTACACAACTGAATGGAGCGTGTTCTCGCTGAAAACAACATCGCGTTCATCGGGTAGCAGTGCCTCAAAAAATACCTTTATCAAGACCCTTGTTTTTGATAATAAATTGAAAGATGCCGATGTTATTCCGGTGCTGGAGGTAATATCTGAAGTTCGCTCAAATAGTACAAAGGGAACCTTGCTGCGACACATACTTACTAATTATAGGTTGAATACGGAGCAATTAGCAGCCTTGCTCGATGCCACATCAACACTCGATTACAACACAGAGCGAGGTTCAACGCTTCGTATCTTCAACGCTTTCTATAGCGATGACTTTACCATTCGGAAGCGTTATTTCGATATTATTGAAGCCATGGAGATAAATTCCGAGAAAGGCAATGTGCTGAAACACTTGGTACGCAACACTAAGCTGTCCAACAACAGTTGGATTAGCATGTTTCAGACCATTGATGATTTTTCATCGGAGCGCGAGAAAGGTGCTTTGCTGCTCGATCTGATTCCTTTTATGCCGAAGGGCGATGAGGTGATGACGGCCTACCGTGATGTACTGGATCATATGTCTGACAGTTATTATATTCTGAAAGGAGAAGTGACAACCGCATTGCTTGATGCAGCGCTTGATTCGGGCAATTCAAAGGGCGATAAAGATGTGTTGATTAATTATCTGAATACAGCACGGGATATCTCATCTAATAGTCAGCGTGGTCAGATACTACGAAAGGCCAACCGTTTGTTTATGAATGATGAAGGCGTTGTGGATGCTTACTTCGAAGTATTAAACGGGCTGGATAGCGAGATGGAGATGTATAATGTAATGCTCGATCTGTTGCGTAAGAATACACTTGAAGAGCCCGCCATGTATCGTCTTTTGCGCACCCTCGATCGTCTGGTAGATGATTATCAGCATGCTGCCGGTGCTGTAATGCGCGAGGTGATAAGCCAGTTTCCTTTGTCGAACAATGGCTATAGCCAGTTCTTCCGCTTGATTAACCGCATGGATCAGAACAGTACCATTGAAGAGCTGCTGCGGTATGTTATTGATAGTCCGTCGATGAATTCAGAGCTGGCTGTTAAAGTGATCGAATGTACCCAACAGATTGATGTTGATGTGGAAAGGGCAGCTGTATTGGTACGATTGAGTCCGTACATCACCGAAGGCGGTTCATCATTGGCTTATATTTACAGGTCGATGGCCAAAGATCTTGAGTCGGAGTACGAGGAGAACCGCGTGCTTAAAACACTTAACTAAGTTAAAAAGGATGAGGTAGTGTTAAAAAAGACTACCTCATCTTAATTGTTTATTGAAAGCTCTTGCGTAAAAACAATAGAATGTCCTAACTTAGTGAGACCATGATAGCCAATACCCAATTATATTCATCGAAAAAGTTTCTTACACAACTTTTAGTCAGTACCCTGTATGGAGTACTCGTCTTTCTTTATTTGTTTTACAGCGAAAACGCCCGTTTACCAGTTTTGATTAATCATGTTGATTCGCTATCGTTTTTCACGCTTACCTCATGGCTGATTTTCGGCATTCTGAGTTTGGTAACCCGTGCTCTCAATGTGTTTTATCCCTGGATTAAAGGAATGCTATCGCGTTTCACGCTGCAATTTGTGTTGAATACGCTAGTAGCTACTTTTTTTCTGTGGCTTTGTGTAAAGCTGTTGATTGCCGTTAAATACGATAACGTGGCATTTAGTGTTTTTATGGCTGAAAAGGGTGATGTTACGCTTAAACTGTTCATTATTTTTATGCTTACTAACCTGGTGCTGATCCTTGTAAACCTCTATCAGTATTCTTTTACCAGTTTTATACAGGCCAATATAGAGAGCGAGAAGATGGTGCGTGAGCGCCTTAAGCTGCAGTATGAAATCCTCAAAAGCCAGCTTAGTCCGCATTATTTGTTCAACACACTCAATACCATCGCTTCGCTGATTCATCGCGATGCTGCCACCACCGAAAGTTTTATCCGTAAATTTGCACAAACCTTTCGCTATATTCTCAATAGCCATCAGAAAGAATTGGTGGCTGTGCGTATGGAAGTGAATTTTATTATGGCATACTACTTCCTGCTTAAAATACGTTTTGAAAAAGCCCTGGAGCTTGACTTGCAGTTGGATGGCGTGAGTGAAGGTAGTTATATTCCCCCCATGACACTTCAACTGCTGGTTGAAAATGCAGTGAAACACAATCATTTTTCGGAGGATAAGCCTCTCAAAATATGTATCCGTTCAAGGGCAAACCACAGTATTGAAGTTGTAAATAACTTTGAACGAAAGCCTGGATTTATTGAAGTGGATAATCAGCTTTTGAAAAAGCCCGAGCGCCATGTATCGCACAAAATTGGTTTGGAAAATATTAAAAAACGATACGCCTATTTCACCAAGCAGGAAGTGGAAATTGCTAAAAATGAATCATTCTCGGTAGTGTTGCCACTGCTGATGAATAATAAAACGGTAAGTGTTTGATGAAAGCAGTCGTCCTTAGTAAGCAGCAAAAATGGCTCCGTTTTCTACTGCCTGTTCCCGTTGGAATGGTGGTTTACGTTATGATATTGCTGGTGTTTGATACTCTCGATCAGTTGGGAGCTAATTTTTTTAGCCAGGAAGTGGTGGTTACCATTCTGTTTTCTTTTATTCTTATGGAGCTACTGCGTATTGCCCTCAATGCCATTGAGCGCCGCTACCCCTTGGCACTGACCATGGCCCGAGATGACGAGCAGACTAATGTGTTTAAGGTATCAAGTCAGTCCTTGCGTATTTACCTGATTCCTCTCCTGGCTCTGCTTATTGCTATTGTTATCATTAGCCTGTTGGTTAGCGTGTATTACTCTTTTGTACTGCTTATTAGCGATTACCGTACCGAGCTGATTGTATTTAATGGAGTTTATGGTGTAGTGGCCATCTTATATGCCATTATACATGTGAGTAACTCTTTTTTAGCGGTGCATAAGCAAATTCACTACAGGCAGGAGAAGGAGCTGCGCAAAGGTATGGAGACTGACCTGGAGAAGTTTAAAATGCAGATTAATCCGCAACTTCTCTATGATGGCCTTGAAAGCTTAATATCGATTGTACATGCCGAGCCGCGTATGGCAGAGCAGTTTGTGAATCAACTGTCAAAGATATATCGCTATAATCTTGATCACCGTCATGCCGAACTTGTTGATTTGGCCAAGGAATTGGAGCTGAGTCGTTGTCTTTTGCATTTGCTGAATATTAAACATCACAAGGCCATCAGCTTTAGCCATCAATTATCAGATGAATGCCTTGGGCGTCAGATTATTCCCTGCACCCTTTCATCATTGATTCAGGAGGTAGTAAGGCGTTCTATTGTTAACGCTTATCAGCCTCTGTGTATCAGAGTGGAGCAACGCGATGATGTGCTTTTACTATCCTGTAACCATAATCCTAAAATAGGACTGAATGGTGATGGAGAATGGGATCTGTCATTAATTAATAAGGCTTATGCCTTTTTTACCGATCAGCGACAACTTGAAGTTACCTACCATAATCAATATTTACACATCACCATTCCGCTGTTTGATATAGAGGAAGAATAAGCTAAACCCAATGAGAGTATTAATTATAGAAGACGAAAAGCCGGCGGTGGATAACCTGAGCCACCTACTGAAGCGTTACGATGAAAACATTGAAATTGTAGATGTTTTAAGTTCTGTGGCTGCCAGTGTGGAGTGGTTCTCGCGCCCCCTCAATAAGGTGGATCTTGTTTTTATGGACATTCACCTAAGCGATGGGCTTAGCTTCGAGATTTTTGGCAAGACGCAGCTTAATCTTCCCGTTATTTTCACTACTGCCTATAATGAGTATGCCATACAGGCCTTCAAAGTAAACAGTATTGACTATTTATTGAAGCCATTGGATTACGATGCTTTGTTTCATAGTATGGAGAAGTTGGAGAGTCTGCGCGAGAATCTGTCATCGGCCAGTCAGCGTATTAAACTTGAGGAGCTGAACGAAGCATTGCTGCATTATCGAAAAACTTATAAAGAACGTTTTATGGTAAAGCTGGGAGAGCGTATAAAGTCAGTTACCACCGATAAAATTGTGCTGTTCTATGCCGAAGGGCGCAATGCCTTTATCCTCACTTCCAAGGGTAATAGATATATTATTGATTATAAGCTGGAAGAGCTGGAGGAGCTCTTGAATCCGGCTTCCTTTTACCGGATCAGCCGGTCATTTATCGTCAATATCAATCATATTCAGGATGTGCTCGTTCATTCCAACAGCCGTTTGAAAATTCAATTCGAGCAGGTGTTTGAGCGAGAAGTAATTGTGAGTCGCGATAAGGTGGCGCATTTTAAGAGTTGGTTCAGTGGTTCTGGAATTTAGTTATCATGCTCATTGTCAGCTCATCTACTTTTTAACTACTCGGTGTTTTTAATACTTCAGTATTTTTTGCTTCCGTCTTGACTGGGTCTCTAATGGTATGCATTTGAGAGGGCTATGTTATAAAACACTTGCATGATAGTAATACTTTTATGGGCAGGTATTCTTTTTTTTATATTTTCGACCTCTCATAATAGTAAAACTCTCATTGTATGAATACGTCCCCCAAAAAGAAGAAATCTCTTGTTGATCTGTTTTTAAATGGTGTAGAGCGCGTAGGCAATATCTTGCCACATCCCGCACTGCTCTTTGGCATCTTTGCCGTTATCGTATTATTGCTGTCGGGTGTGTTTGCCTGGATGGGAGCTGGCGCCGCACATCCTGCCACCGGCGAATCCATTGAGGTAATCAACCTCTTATCGGTTGAAGGATTACGTCAGATACTAACAGGGATGGTGGAAAATTTCACCGGTTTTGCCCCCATGGGTATTGTAGTGGTCGCTATGCTGGGGATTGGATTGGCAGAAAAATCAGATCTGATTGGTGCTTTAATCCGTAAGTTGGTATTGGCGGCTCCCAAGGGCTTGCTTACCTTCGTTATTATATTGGCGGGCGTAATTTCCAATGTGGCATCCAGTGTGGGATATGTGCTGCTGGTGCCTCTTGGCGGAGTTATCTTTCTGGTGGCCAAGCGTCATCCGTTGGTGGGTATGGCTGCCGCCTTTGCCGGTGTTTCGGGTGGGTTCAGTGCCAACCTGATCATTGGTACCATTGATCCTTTGCTGGCCGGCCTTACTGAAGAGGCGGCGCGTATTGTCGATAAGACCTATACAGTAAATCCGGTGAGTAACTGGTATTTTATGGTGGTTTCCACATTTATGGTGGCGCTTGTGGGTACCTGGGTGACTGAAAAGATAATTGCACCCCGTTTTGGAGAGTACACAGGTGAGGTGTCGGAGGAGGAGACCCGATTGGATAAACTCAGTGTTATTGAAAAGAAAGGACTACGCTGGGTGGGTATCGTTTCCTTGGCTTTTTTGGCCATTATTGTATGGGGGCTTTTGCCAGCCAATGGTTTCTTGCGGGGTGCCGATGGCCGTTTACTAACATCGCCGTTGCTTAAAGGAGTGGTAGCCGTGCTGTTTGTGTGGGCCGGTACCTGTGGTGTTGTCTATGGAAGGATAACGGGAACTTTCAAAAATGATAAAGAAATAATGGGTGCCATGGGCGAGGCAGCTAAGTCTTTGGGTCCTTATCTGGTGCTGGTGTTTTTTGCCGCCCAGTTTGTGGCTTATTTCAACTGGAGTAACCTGGGTTTGGTGATGGCGGTTAACGGCGCCAACCTGATTCATGCCCTCAATCTGAGCGTGATTCCTTTAATGCTTTTGTTCACTCTGTTTTGCGGCATGATTAATCTGGTGATGGGCAGTGCCTCGGCTAAATGGGCTTTGTTGGCGCCTATTTTTGTGCCCATGTTTATGATGCTGGGTTATTCGCCGGAGTTAACGCAGGTTGTTTATCGGATAGGAGACAGTGCTACCAATATTATTTCTCCCATGATGAGCTTCTTTGCACTTATTATCGTGTATTTTCAGAAATACGACGAGAATGCCGGTATTGGCACCATTGTTTCCACCATGCTGCCCTATTCCATTATCTTTATGATCTCGTGGATGATTTTACTGGCCGTGTGGCTCTTTACCGGACTACCGCTGGGACCTACGGGCGTGCTGCACTATAGTATGTAGTGAGCTTATATTTATCGGATGACTAAATGATTGTTCTGTATTTAGTCATCCGATAAGTGTTGATTCATTTTCCTTGGCTTATTCTATGCCTTTAAGCAAAAGGGTGGCAGTGGCCGGCTTTTGCTTTTCAATCAGCTGACGAACCAGTAGGTTTCGACTGATTTGCCGTCCCACGGTCTGGAGATCGAGTTCGGCCTTGAGACTTTCTGTTGGTTTATTGCCAAAAGAAAGAGAAGGGGTGGTAATCATGCCTTTGTCATCACTTTTGTATTTATCGCTTGCCAAAAAACCCCCGCTGTAGCGAAAACGAACCGGGATACCCGATATGAGCTGATTGAATTTGCTTACCCGTAATACAGTGGTTCCTTCATGAAGGTTGCTATTGTGTTCAACCCTGACTTCTGATTGAGAGTAGCTGAGTTGCAGGCAGGACAGCAGATATGTGAGTCCCTCTTTTGCCCTTTCATACACATCGAAGGAATCATGTCCTGTTTGTATTATTGTGGCTTCATTCATATAACCGCTTACGGCATCAATGGAGGCGGCATATTGTTCAAGAGCTGTAATAATATCATTGCGCTGTTGGGCTTCCTGCGCCAATTCGTACTTCTGGAATCCTAGTTGCAGGGCCTCTTCCTTTCGCTTGGCTTTGCGCGCATAAAATTCACTTTTCGACAGCCGGTAAAAGGCAAATCGGTTGTTCAGGTCTTCCCATTCATCCAGCAGTTCGTATCCCTCCAGAAACTCCTCGGAAGTGGCACGCACCCTGCTTTGGATGTATTCATACACCCCGGTGCCGTCTTCCATGCGATAGTAACTCTGATCGCTCTTTATTTGGGTGCTAATTTGCTTGGATATATCTGCTAAGGCCTTTTCGCGGGCCTGTTCCTCGTAGTACACTTGTCCGCCCACCTTGGGCGATATGCCAATACCGTAAAAATAGCTTGTTGAAACAGGACGCTCTTTAAGCCATTGTGGCTTGCTTAATTCCAGTAATTCAGCTTCTTTCTTTTGGGTGGAACATCCGGTCAAGAGTATGACTATTAGACTGATACTTAAGAATAGTCTCATTGAAATTAGTTTTCGGGTTGGTAACTGCTTACGCTTTTGCTAACATGTTGAGCACAGGTGTTTAGTAGTTGGCTTTCCAGCTTGTCAATGCTCGTAATTTCGTGCCTTGCAGTAAAAAGGGCATGTAATTTTCCAGTGGCATTTTCTGAGTCATATATTTGATCGGCTTCACTGTCCTTATCAATGTGTTGCCAAGTGCCGGGTACAAGTTGCTTGTGGCTGCCTTCGAAGCGGGCAAAATGAACACGGTCGTGCTGCTCACCCGTATAGGTATCGGCAATGGCTTTTTCATCTTTGTCAACACGATCCAGGTCAAAGCTTAGCGACAGGCTTACCTTATTCTCACGAGTATATTCGTAGTAGCGTACTTTGGTATAAATAATTTTTTGCTCCTTTAGTTTTGTATCCGGGTTTATCTGTTCCACAGTTTGCTTCAGGTAGGCTCTTTTCTCCACTTTTTTTTGGGGTCCTTTTTGTTTGTGGTAGCTGTTGATGCGCGCCGAAAGGATTGTTTTGGCTTCAAAGTACTGCGCCTGTTGTTTCGCATATTTGATTGTTGTAGCCGGATCTTTGCTTTGTGTCCAGCCCGGTATCGATCGAATAGCCTCATCACTGATAATTGTGTAGAAAGGTGATGATAACTGCGAGAGTTCATTGACAACCCGCTCTTTCATAGGGGCTGTATAGTGGCGGTCGTTACGGTAGGTGTAAGTAAATGGAAGAACAGCAATGCTTACGGTAGCTTCCTCGAGGCACTTTTGCTGCAGCGCTACACTGTTTTGATAGCCTTTAGTGGCCTTGTTGATGGTGTTAAGATCGGTATAGGCGCTTCTGTAAAGACGGGTTTCCATGTTTTGCAGGGCACGGCGATATATCGGTTCGTATTTTGCTATAATCCATTGGCTCTGTGCGTCTTTAAAGTTTGGGTCGAGGGCCAGTAATTCTCTGAAGGTTGCCTCAGCCGGAACAAACTCCTCCAGTGTAAGTGCTTTGGAAGCTTTCTGATAGAGTTGATCAAGGTAGCGGTCTTTCACATCGTTGTAATAGGCTTTTTGTTCGTCGGGCATCATCAGTTTAACGCCTAGTGCCGATAGCTGATGGTGATACTTTTCGGCCTCTTTATAGGCATATACTGCGGACTTAATAGTGCCGTTATTGTATTGTGCCTGAAATGTTTCCAGTTTGTCTTCAAGTACTAGTTGACCGGTGCGTTGCAGACCCAGTTTGGCATCGATGTTATTGGTGTTGGCTTTAAGCGATTTGTAATACAATGCTGCGGCATCGGCGTATAGGCCGGCTTCGTCAAACTTCTGAGCTTTGTTATAATTGCGCTTACTTGCACACGAAGTGAGCAATAGAATACCCATCAAAAATGGTATCAATCGTTTCATAAATACTATGCGTTAATAAATTTTGGATTCTTGAACGTGATTCATGCAAAAGTGTTCCGTATTTTTGGGATTTATTTTAGATTTGAATATGATATAACTCATTGACAACTTTATGGCTCTAATGAAACATTTGAATAAGCAGCATAATCTCAAACAGTTGATGAGTAATTGGGGGTTGTTTATGCTTTTGGTGTTTACTATTTTTGCTTTGCCTATTATTACTTTGTTTGTTAAAATTCGCTTATTCGAAATCTTTATTACGCTTATTGTTATTCTTTCATCGCTGGCAACTAGTGAAGAGGGTAAGCGCAAGCGCAAGGTAATGATACAGGTGATGCTTTCTATTCTTGCTATTTGGATATCGCGTGTAGCGAATTTGCACTATGTTCATTTATTGGCTTCCTTGTGGTTAGTAGTGTTTTTTATGCTGCGTGTATTTCGTTTTGTTGGTCAGCTCTCCATTAAAGAGCATGTTAGCATTACAGTGATTGTGGGGGCCATTAACGGTTACCTGCTAATTGGCGTTGGCTTTGCGCTTTTGGTGAATATGTTTTCAGCTGAGTTTCCCGGAGCCTTTAACTTTCATATTAACGACTCTGTGTCGCATGTTTATGATTCTTTGTACTACACTTTTGTGTCGATGACTACCTTGGGCTATGGCGATCTTTTACCGGTGAGTCCGGCCGCCAAATCCCTGGCATTAATGATTACACTTTGTGGACAATTTTACCTGGTTACTATCATGGCCTTGTTGGTGGGGCGACTTTTAGCTACCTCTAGTAAGCCTTAAGGCATCATAGAGAGTTTTTCGTTTGTATTAGTTGTATAGCCTTTCATTAGGTTGGCAGTAAGGCAGGAATGAATAGGCAATATGGCCAGCATATCCCCTATTTTCACCTGATTAATGTGTTCGGGCAATAGCGTGATGGTGCCGTGTTCCTGCGATAGTTTTGTGATATGGCCCAAGGTTTGTCCGGTATCCCAATGCAAGTCATTTAGGCGTATTACAGTACCGTAATGTATTTTTCCATTTTTTGTCAGGCTGTCTTTTGAGAAATGAACCGCTCCGCCATGCACAATTACCTGGTGTCTTTCGGGGTGCAGCGCCACCACCGGGCAGGCCATGGCTACCGCAATATCATCTATTGAGCAGGCACCCAGTGATGCCTGAGTGTCATCGTAAAATACGCAGTTGCCGGGGCGTAATTCATCAAAGTCTTCAAAATTGTTGGCGATGGAGCAGGAAGGCGTATCGCCGTACGATAACTGGATTAAAGGAAAATCATGGGCCATAAACGTTTTAAGGGCGAGTAGTTGCTGGCGTGAGGAGTCCAAAATACTTTGAATCTCGGATGGTGATGAAGTTTCGTATGTATGGCCGGCGTGGCATAGAAAGCCTATAAATATTAAATTCTTACAGGTTTTAAGGGGCTTCAGAAGAGCTTGCATAGCTGCATAATCTTCCGCTGGAATGCCGGTGCGGCCATAGCCCGTATCTGTTTTGATATAAGTACCCACAGGGTGACTCAGATGTTTTTCCAGAAAGAGTATGGTCTCTTGTGATTCAACTACAATGTTGAGGTTGATCTTTGCTGCCAGCATATTGATGACCGGCCACTCCCGTATATTGGCCGGAAAGGCAATGGAGATATCGGACCAGCCCTGCTCAGCAAAATAAACGGCCATTTTCACTGATGAAACCGTAATGCACTCTACACCATAGTCTCTGAACCAATTACCAATAGTAGCTGATTGATGTGTTTTGAAGTGAGGACGAAAAACAGCCTTCGATTCTCTGGCTTTGTTCGCCATGCGCTCGATATTGGCAAGGCACTTTTCTTTGTTGAGCAATAGTGTGGGTTGTGTAAGCATTGCAGTGTTGTTTGTTGCAAAGATAGTGAATGCCACCGGAATAATTTTTTGCGCGATATGGTTGAATTTCAGGTTGTAAAAAAAAAGCCGGCTCTTTTGAACCGGCTCTTTCTGAATATTAATAATTAACTCCTAACAATTGTTTGATCTCTGTCGGGTCCCACAGAAACAATCTTAATGGGTACCTCTAATTCCTTTTCCAGGTAAGCTATATAGTCTTTCAGCTCTTGTGGAAACTGATCTTCCGACTTAAGTCCTGTTAGGTCTTCTTTCCAGCCTTTCAACTCAGTATAAACGGGCTCCACATAATCGGTAAGCTCAAAGGGAAAAGCTTCGGTAACTGTGCCATCAGGCAGTTTGTAGGCTGTGGCTGCTTTAATTGTCTCAAAATTGCTAAGCACGTCGCCCTTGGTCATAATTAATTGGGTTACACCATTAATCATTACCGCATATTTAAGTGCTACCAGGTCAATCCATCCACAACGGCGCGGACGTCCGGTTGTTGCGCCAAACTCATGACCCGCTTTGCGAAGTGCTTCACCGCTTTCATCAAACAATTCGGTGGGGAAGGGACCGCTACCTACCCGTGTACAATAGGCTTTAAAGATACCATATACCTCGCCAATTTTATTGGGAGCTACGCCCATGCCTGTACAAGCACCGGCACAGATAGTATTGGATGAAGTAACATAGGGATAAGAGCCAAAGTCGATATCCAGCAGTGTGCCTTGTGCCCCTTCGGCCAGAATAGACTTGCCTGCCTTCATGTATTTGTTGATTTCGTGCTCGCTGTCAATCAGAATACACTTGCGTAATGCTTCGATGCCTTCGTCAAGACCCTTCTCGTAATCAGCTACGTTATACTCAAAGTCAAACATCTCCAGCATTTTGAGGTGTTTCTCCTTTAAGGCTGCGTATTTTTCTTCGAAGTTATGCAATATGTCGCCCACGCGCAGACCGTTACGTCCTGTTTTATCCATGTATGTGGGACCAATGCCTTTGAGTGTTGAACCAATCTTGGTTTTTCCTTTTGAGGCTTCTGAGGCAGCGTCCAGGATGCGGTGTGTGGGTAGAATCAGGTGTGCTTTTTTAGAGATGTAGAGGTTTTTACTAATGTCAAAACCTTTTTCTTTTAAGGAATCAATCTCTTCTTTGAAAGTGATGGGGTCAAGCACTACGCCATTGCCTACAATGTTTGCTTTGTCGCTGTGGAAAATTCCGGATGGAATATTGTGCAGGACGTGCTTGAAATTATCAAATTCTAGTGTATGACCAGCATTCGGACCTCCCTGAAAACGGGTGATGACATCGTATTTTGGTGTTAAAACATCAACAACTTTTCCTTTGCCTTCGTCCCCCCATTGGAGTCCTAGTAAAACATCAACCTTCATTCTCTTATCTTTTAAATTATGCTCAACGAGCCTGTTGTCTATAATGCAAAACCGGGTGTATAGCCGGGTTTTAAGGGTGTTAAGTGGTGTGCTAAAAGGTCTTAACATGAAAAATCGGACTTCCAATTGCTCAGAATTCCGATCTGTAAAAATACACATTATACCTTTAAAAGCTATTGCAAAGTGTAATTTTTTTAGGAGAAGGTTTTTTCATCTGTTTCGCTCTCCTGACATTGGCTACACGTTCCATAAACATACAGTGAATGGTGCGACACATTAAATTTATGGAAGCTGGCTGCATTGTTTAGGACAGTTTGAATACCCGGGTCACAAAATTCGATGACAGTGCCGCAGCTCGTACATATCAGGTGGTCGTGTTGTTTCGACTCGAAGGCTTTTTCAAACTGGGCAATATTTTTGCCAAACTGATGCTTGATAACCAATTTACAATCGAGCAGTAAATCAATGGTGTTGTAGAGAGTGGCCCTGCTTACCCGATAGTTTTTATTTTTCATGAAGATATAGAGTGACTCAATATCAAAATGCCCTTCACGGCTATAAATTTCATCTAAAATAGCATAGCGCTCCGGTGTCTTTCGGTGACCGTTGCGCTGCAGGTATTCCGTGAATAACTGTTTTACCACATCTTTGGCTTCGACCTTATTCATATGCAGTCTCAATTAAAATAGAGCCTAAAAGTAATTAAAATCGGGTGATTAAAAAATACTTGATCGGATTAATCGTCATTCAACTTCCTGGGTATCCAAAGTTAAGCGTAATAAATATATTGCTATTAATGCTTTAGGGATTAATCGGCTTAAAAGGAAGAGGGATGTTGTAGGTTGGGACATCAAAAATGGGGATGGGGTGTGTCTAGGTAACTTATTCTTCTAAAAAAAAGTTAAAGATGAAAACTAGAAAACTTTAAATGCATTTTAAGTTTTCTGGGTGATGCCGGTTTTATATATTTGTCGTGCCATGGAAACAAGACGAAAAGAAATAATTCAGTGCGCTGCATCTTTGTTTCATCAATATGGGATCAAGAGTGTAAGCATGGAAGATATTGCCAGAGAATTGGGCATGTCGAAGCGAACCTTATATCAATTTGTTAAGGATAAAATTGATGTAGTAGAAAGTGTTTTACAATATAATATTGAGTTATTCACCCAATTATTGGAAGTATTTCATAACGATGGGTTTAGTGCAATTGAGCAGTTTCATAAGTACACCAAAGGTATCGATGCTCATTTTCCAAAGATTAACCCATCGATGCATTATGATTTGCGTAAGTTTTACCCTGCCTTATTGGCTAAGGCAGATAAAAAGGTGCAAGGCCTGATACATACTGCTAATGTTGCTAATCTTGAAAAAGGGAAAAAGGAGGGGTTTTACCGCTCAGATATTGATTCAGATGTTATTTCTAATCTACAAATTGTGATTCAAAACTATTTATTTGACCCGTCCAACGATATGATTAAGGGTCCTGATATAGTTGATCGCTATCTAATAAATCAAATCTATAAATATCATTTTCGGGGTATTTGCACACCCAAAGGGATTGAGGAGTTGAAACGCTTTTTTGAATAAGCGTGCTTAATGAATATGTGTAACAGCTAATAAAAGAATATAACATAATGAGAATAAGATTGTGGATGTGCTCGGCATTATTGGCCGTGGGATTTAGTACCATAGCCGCTAATCATGGCGAAAGGCGATGGGTCGATGAGAGTATTGAGAACGATGAGAAAGAATCATATGTGCTGAGTTTGGAGGAGGCCAAAGACCTGGCTTTGACATACAATGTAACCCTGAAAAATGCAGGCTTATCCATTGATAAAGCCAACGCTGCCATGTGGGAGGCCATTGCTCAGGGCTTACCACAAGTTAACGCCACGGTTGACTACACTACTTTCTTTGGTGCTTCTAATACAATAGAAATGGCTCCTGGGGCAAGCACTACTATCGACTTTAATAACACGAGCAATTTAAATGCAACGGTTTCGCAGCTAATTTTTAGTGGCGCTTATATTGTGGGCTTGCAAGCGGCAAAGCTGTATGAAGAAATGGTGGCTAAAACTGCCGAAAAATCGGAGTTGGATGTGAAGCAGCAGGTGGCCAATGCCTATTATGCCATTCTATTGGCTGAAAAGACAAAAGATATTCTGGAGCAAAACCTCGAGAATGTAATGGAGATTCGCAGTAAGACAGAAATGATGTACAAGACGGGGGTGGCCGAATCAACCGATGTAGATCAGCTATCCATTCAGGTAACCATGCTGGAAAGCTCTCTTCGAACAACGGCCCGAAACACTTCACTTGCCTATGATATATTAAAATTGCAAATGGGTATTACGCCCAATGCCAAGGTGGAATTAACCCAAAGTATTGATGATTTTTTTGAGCCTGAAAGTTTCTATTCATCGTTGCTACGCGCATTTAATGTAGAGGAGCATGTTGATTATCAGTTGGCAGATCAGCAGGTTGAAGTGTCGGATAAGCAAGTGAAGCTTGCCAAAATGGAATACCTACCTACTATAGGTGCGGCCTATAACCACCTGGAACAAATACTGGCACCAAAGTTCAATATGAATCCTAAGAATACGCTCACCTTCAATATGAATATCCCAATTTTCTCATCGGGACAGCGTAAGGCCAAGGTTAAGCAGGCAAAAATTGATTTGGAAACTGCCGAAAATAATATGCAGCAGTTAAACGATGCTTTATTAGCTAAAGACCGCACCATTAAAACGAACCTGAAAACAGCCCTTGATCAGTATGATGCTCAAATGAAGAATGTGGAAGTGGCCAAGCGTGTATTTAATAATATTGACCGCAAATATGAAGCGGGCATGGTATCGAGCTTAGATTTAACAACGGCCAACACCAACTATTTAAATGCCGAATCCAGTTATATACAGGCAATGCTTGACGTGTTAGAGGCCTTTGTTGAGTTGGAGCGATTTTATAACAACATCTAATTATTAAAACAATAACATTAGAATATAATGAGAAAGATTTTGCTTTTAGGAGTTACTTCATTGCTCATCGCGTCTTGCGGTACAAAAGAGCAGACTGCCGATACAGGCGCTGCAGTGATGAAAAAACCAATTAAGACAACACCTGTTGTGCGGAAAACCATTGAGGTTGAAGAAAATTATACCGCAACCATTAACGCTTATGATAAGGTATATCTGGCGCCCAATACTCCGGGTCGTATCAAAGATATTAAAGTGGAGGTGAATGATTACGTGCGCAAGGGTCAGCGTGTGATTGATATGGATGATACGCAGCTCGTTCAGCAGGAAGTTAATTTTGCCAATATTACAAAGGAAATGGCTCGCATGGATACCCTTATTAAGTATGGCTCCATTTCTCAACAGGTTTATGACCAAACAAAGGCTACTTATGATGCCGCCAAAGCCAGCCTTAATAACCTGCGCGAAAATACCGTGCTTAATGCTCCCTTTTCAGGGATTGTTACGGGTCGCTATTACGACGACAACGAGATCTACAGCGGTTCTCCTATTGCAAATGGTAAGGCGGCAGTTGTGACGATTGAATCTATCGACCGCTTAAAAGTTGAAATAAATATGTCTGAACGCTTTTTTCCGGTTGTAAAAAGAGGATTGAAAACGACCTTATCAACTGATATTTATCCCAACGAACAATTTCAGGGTGAAGTATCATTGGTTTATCCCACCATCGACCCGGCTACAAGAACTTTTACGGTGGAGATTACCATCCCCAATGATGAAGGTAAGTTGCGGCCTGGTATGTTCTCAAAAGTGGATGTGAAGCTGGGCGAAAAAGAAACCATAGTAGTACCTGCCTCAACCGTAATGATACTTGATGGCACCAATCAGCGCTATGTATTTGTGGAGAAAAACGGAACTGCAAAATTTGTGAAGGTAGATGTTGGAGCCCGTTTTGATGATCGCCTGGAAATACTATCAGATGAGATCAATGAAGGAGACAATCTGGTGGTGGCCGGGCAGGTTAACCTTAATGATGGAGATCTGGTTGAAGTTAAAAGCTAAATGGGCACAGCTTTTCTAATTTAAATTAATAAAGGCAGCGGGCAGTAAAATACGCGTATGTCAAACTTCTACTTAGGTTGCTAGCTCTATTTGAGCCATTGGCCAAATCGGTGCAAAGAGATTTACAAAAATGGCTTTTTGATTCAAATACCAAAGGCCAGTGTTTCTTTTTGTGCCAAAGAAGGTGGATATCGCCATCTACTTACTGTTCTGCCTGTTCATAAAAAAATCAAACTATGTCAATATATAGTGCTGCGGTTAAGAAGCCGGTAACGACAGTCATGATATTTGTGGCCGTTATTTTATTCGGGTTCTATTCGCTAAAATATCTTCCAATTGATATGTATCCCGAAGTGGATCCACCTTACGTAACCATAATGACGGTTTACGCAGGGGCTAACGCAGAAGAAATAGAAACCAACGTAACCAAGACCATTGAAGATGGCCTGAACTCAGTGGATGATCTGGAAGAGATATCATCAGTGTCAAGAGATAATATGTCGATTGTAACGCTGGAGTTTAGTTGGGAGATTGATATTACCGAAGCCATGAATAATGTGCGCGATGCACTGGATCCGGTAAAAGATCAGCTGCCCGATGGTGCGGATACCCCATTGCTTTTCCGAATGTCAACCAGTATGATGCCGGTGCTCTTCTATGCCGTAAGTGCTGATGAGAGCTTTAGCGGGCTCGAAAAGATAATGGATGAAAAGCTTATCAATACGCTTAACCGGGTAGATGGTATTGGTAGTGTGAGTGTGCTGGGAGCCCCGGGGCGCCGCATTTATGTGGATTGCGATCCGCAAAAGTTAGAAGCTTACGGCCTGTCAACCGCTCAAATTGGACAAGTCATTGCTGCTGAAAACCTTAACATGCCTTCGGGGCATATTAAAATGGGTAACTTTGATTATCAGCTGCGCATCGAGGGTGAATTTAGAAATTCTGACATTATCGAAAACCTGGTTGTGAGCCGCGTTAATGGTAAAACAATCAAAATTAAGGATGTTGCAGTTGTTAATGACAAAGGGCGCGAAGTGGAAATGATTAACCGCTTTAAAGGCAGCGATGGCATGCGCTTAATGGTTATGAAGCAGTCGGGCGCCAACACGGTTGCAGTTGGTAGCGAGGTAAAGCGCGTGATTGAAGCAACCGCTGGCGACTTGCCTGCTGATGTTAAATTTCACTTGCTATATGACTCTTCCAATGATATTCAGAAATCTATCAACAACCTGTCGCAAACATTTATGTTTGCCTTGATATTTGTTGTGATGGTGGTGCTGTTGTTTTTAGGAAGATGGAGGGCCACCTTTATTATTGCCTTAACCATTCCCATATCGCTAATTGTGGCATTTATCTACCTTTATGTTTCGGGAGGATCGATTAACGTTATTTCTCTGTCGTCGCTTTCTATCGCCATTGGTATGGTGGTGGACGATGCCATTGTTGTGCTTGAAAATATTATTAAGCACATTGAGCGGGGTAGCTCGCCCCGCGAAGCGGCTATTTATGCTACTAAAGAAGTATGGTTATCGGTTATAGCAACTACCCTTGTTGTGGTAGCTGTATTTTTCCCCTTAACATTAGTCGGCGGTCAGCCAGGTGTACTCTTTAAGCAACTGGGCTGGATTGTTACAATAACCGTTGTTACATCCACTTTGGCAGCGGTAACGCTAACACCTATGCTGAGTGCAAAAATGCTTAGGCTGAGAGAAAAAGTTAACGGTAAAACATCATGGTACGATCGTAGCATTATACCGGTATTGGATAAAATTGATGAGCTGTACGGAAGGGTTGTGCGTTGGAGTATTTACCATAAAAAAGTCATTATTCCTTCTATGCTGCTCGTATTTATTGGAACAATGGTATTGGCTCGCTTTGTGAAGTTTGAAAATATGCCTGAGCAGGATCTGGGTATGATGACGATTAATTTCGAATGCCAAACCGGTACGCGGGTTGAAAAAACAAATGAAGTAGCCGAGCAGGTAGAGTCATATATTCTTAGTGAAATGGATGATGAGTTGAAGATGACTTTTATCTCATCCGGTTCTGATGAAGATGGGGGAATATCAGCCATTTTCGGCGCATCGGGAAGTCACGTTGTGGAAATGCGTGTTAAACTGGTCGATTTGGCAGAACGAGAGCGATCGATATGGGAGCTGGCCGACCTGATTCGTTCAAAGATGGCATCGATGCCTGAAATTGTAAGTTACAATGTTTCCACCCAATCGCAGGGTATGGGTGCTTCCAATACGGTGGATGTAGAAATCTATGGTTACGATTTTCAGACCACCACTACTTTTGCCAATCAGATTGCCGAACGCCTGAAAACACTCGAAGGTGCTGAGGATATCTCCATTTCGCGTGAGCGGGAAAAGCCACAGTTACAAGTCGTATTTGATCAGGATAAACTGGCCGAATATGGGCTGACAACTGCCTCGGCCTCCACGGCTGTGAACTATGCCATTCGCGGTCTTACCGCTTCAAAGTTTAGAGAAGAGGGTGAAGAATACGACATAGTAGTGAGGTATAACGATGCCAGCAGAACTTCTATTGCCGATATTGAGAATATTAGCATACAAAGCCCATTAACAGGCCGCCTGATTAAGCTTACTGAAATAGGGCATGTAGAAGAATATTGGGCCACGCCAACTATTGAGCGAAAAACGCGTCAGCGCATTGTAACGGTGTCAGCAGCACCTGCCAAGGGCAAAGTGCTATCAGATGTGGCCGCTGCGGTAACAGCTGAGTTAAAAGTTATTGAAATACCCAATAACGTATCGATTGAAATTGGGGGTGCTTACAAAGACATGCAGGAGAACAACGCCGATTTGGGCTTGTTATTCCTTATTATTGTGATGCTGGTATTTGTGGTGATGGCTTCACAGTTCGAGTCTTTGGCCATGCCCTTAATTATTATGACATCCATTATTTTCTCCTTCTCAGGCGTAATTATCGCCTTACTGCTGACCAATACCACAGCATCCATGGTTGCTATTTTAGGAGCGATCCTATTGGTGGGTATTGTGGTGAAAAATGGTATTGTAATGATCGACTTTATCAATTTGCTGCGCGAAAGGGGTATCGAGTTGCACGAGGCTGTGGTAACGGCTTGTAAGAGCCGCTTGCGCCCCATTTTAATGACTGCTATGACCACGGTGCTGGGTATGTTACCAATGGCATTGAGCGTGGGCGAAGGCTCTGAGATGTGGGCACCGATGGGTATTACCGTAATTGGCGGCTTGCTGTTTTCAACGATTATTACGCTCATTATTATTCCGTCGGTTTATGTCTTAATGGCAGTGAAGGGCAGTAGGAATAAAAAAGCACAGGTTTATAAAAAATTCAAATTCCTGGATAAGTAAAATTAGTGAGCTGATTGCAAGCCTCCGGGCTTGCAATGGCTGGCTGATAGGTTTAATGGTACACCGTTAAAAGAGATTTACAATGAAATCAGTTTTTATAGTATATAATCAGGCAAATACCGAACGTGTAGAGTATATGCTGGATCACCTGCAGATAAGAGGTTTTACCATGTGGGATGAGGTGAAAGGACGCGGTAGCAACAGTGGAGAGCCGCGCATGGGAACACATACCTGGCCAGAAATGAACTCGGCTGTGATGGCCATTGTTGAAGATAGCAAAGTTGAAGTACTGTTAGATGCCGTTAAAAAGCTTGATAATATCAACCACGAAGTGGGTGTGAAAGCTTTTGTATGGGATATTCTTCAAATGGTATAACAGGGACTTAATACCCTTGCTTTATCTTTAAAGGTATGATCAATAGATAGATATAAATACAAAGATCCCGTTTTTTCGGGATCTTTGTATTTTTTTTATTTAAACTAAGCGTAATTCTATAGATCAGCCTTAATACGCTCCTGGCGTGTTACATTATGAACCCCTTTTATCTTCATAATATTCATAATGAGGTTATTCAAATCCTCTGTGTTGTGTATGTAAAGATAGATGTTGCCCTCAAAAACACCATCATGACTCTCAAAATTGATGGATCGCATGTTCACGTTTTGGTCTTCTGATATTACCTTCGTTATTTTTGTGACAATTCCCATTTGATCGATGCCCGACAGGTTAATCAGTGCCAGATAGGAGAGTATTTTATGCGATTCCCATTGTGCCGAGACAATACGGTTCCCCTGGCTCGACATTAACTTAAGAGCCACCGGACACTTGCGACTGTGGAGGATAAGCTGATCGTTTTCATCCAGCATGGCCAGTATGTCATCACCGGGGATAGGATTGCAGCAATGGGCAATAGTAAACTGGTTTTGTTCTTCATTATCCGATAGTACTACCTGCTTACTTTTTTTACCCTTAGGCTTTGCTTTTTCCTTTTCCTGCTGTGCCTTGCCAAAGTTTAAGCGCCAGTAGCGTATCCATTTATTACTTGATTTGGTGCTAAGCACCTTATTCAGGTTGTTGAGTTGTAAGTTACCCCTTCCAATTCTAAAATACAGTTCATCGCGGTTTTCAATCTTATGGAAGTCCAGTATTTTTCGAAGTATACGGGAGTTAATGGTTAGTTTTTTCTTGTGCAGCTCTTGCTCCAGAATCTCTTCGCCTTTGCTTATAATTGCTTTACGTTCTTCTTTAAAGGCATTTTTTATGCGTGCTTTAGCTTTTGCCGTCGTTACAAAGCTCAGCCAGTCGTATTTGGGCTGTTGCTTTTCAGAGGTAATAATTTCCACCTGATCGCCGCTTTTTAGGGGATGGCTAAGGGGCACCAATTTGAAGTTAACCTTGGCACCAATGCATTTATAGCCAATGTCAGTATGTATGTCAAAGGCAAAGTCAAGGGCCGTGGCTCCTTTGGGTAGCACGCGCACCTCACCTTTGGGCGTGAAAATCATAATTTCCGAGGCAAAGAGGTTGAGCTTGAAGTCGTCCAGAAACTCCAGTGAGTCGGCATCGGGGTTGTCCAGAAGCTCCTTAATCATCTCCAGCCATTTGTCCAGCTCCGATTCTTTTTCCTGCTGTCCTTTGTATTTCCAATGGGCAGCAAAGCCACGCTCCGCAATCTCATCCATGCGTTTTGTGCGTATCTGAATCTCTACCCACTTGCCATCGGGGCCCATCACCGTGCTGTGTAATGCCTCATAACCATTGGCTTTGGGCGTTGATACCCAGTCGCGCAGGCGGTCGGGCTTGGGTTTGTATATGTCGGTGATCATGGAATAAATGGCCCAGCATTGTGTCTTCTCCGGCAGGTGGCTCTGTGGCGTAAATACCACCCGAATGGCCAATACATCATACACTTCTTCGAAAGGGAGGTTCTTTTTCTGCATCTTACTCCAAATGGAGTAAACAGACTTGTGTCGTCCTACCACATCAAAATCATAGCCTTCGGCCTCCAGGCGTTGCTCGATGGGAGCTTTAAAATGTCGGATAAATTCGTTGTGGTCTTTTTCACTGAGCTGTATCTTTTGGCTTATCTCATTAAAAACCTGGGGCAGCTCATATTTAAGGCTTAAATCTTCAAGCTCTGTTTTGATGGAATATAAGCCGAGCCGGTGGGCCAGTGGCGCATAAAAATATAAGGTTTCACCGGCAATCTTGAGGCGCTTATGGTCAGGCATTGATTTAAGCGTCCGCATATTGTGCAGGCGGTCGGCCAGTTTGATAAGTATCACGCGCACATCTTCAACCATAGTAAGCAGCAGCTTCCTGAAGTTCTCGGCCTGCAGCGATGATGATTGATCGAAAACGCCCTCCAGCTTGGTGAGCCCTGCAACAATGGATGCTATTTTCTCGCCAAAAATATTCTGTAGGTCTTCCACCGTGTAGTCGGTATCTTCCACTACATCGTGCAATATGGCGGCAATCACTCCCTTGGAGCCCAGGCCAATTTCTTCGGCAGCTATGCGAGCTACTTCTATGGGATGCAGAATGTAGGGCTCGCCCGACTTACGGCGCATGCCGCGGTGTGCTTCGTGCGCCAATTCAAAGGCTTTGGTAACTAGCTTTTTATTATCAGGCATCTGACAGCGCGGACAAACTGCCAGTAGCGCATCAAACCGCTCCCTTATCATTTTATCTTCTTCTTCCCAATCCAATTTTGACATACACCGTCTCCTTAAAGTGTCTAAAATACTTATTTACTTTCATTGAAGCAAAGGAAAATAAGGCTTGGGGGGTCATCATAGCAGCGTGCTGCGCTGTTTTTGATTTATGTACTCTCTATTTACCCGCAATCACCGTGATGAAATTCTCCTCTTTAAAATAGGTTTGTGCCAGCTCTTGGAGCCGTTCTCCTGTTATATTCTTTAGTTCGTTAAAGAAGATATGGAAATAATCGCTTGACAGGTTGAGGTCAATGAGGCCGCGGTAATTATCGGAGGTGGCAAAAGGTCCATCAAAGTTGCGGATCATATCGCCAATCAGAAAATTTTTGACAAGGGTTAATTCTTCATCGCTCAATTTCTCCTCACGCAGTTTTTTTAATTCGCTAAATATCTCTTTAACAGCCAGGGGGCGGTTCTCTGCTTTTACGTCGGAGCCAATCATCAGAAAACCACTGTGTTTATAGGTCATGATAAAGGATGATATCCCATAAGTCAGTCCTTTCTCCTCACGAATATTGGTCATCAGGCGCGAACCGAAGTATCCGCCCAACACGGTGTTTAGTATTTGCATTCCATGAAAATCGGGATGCTCTTTATTAAAAAGGGGTATACCAATCTTAATGGCAGACTGCAAGGCGTCGTCTTTTTTGATGATGAGTTCTCGCTTGGGTTTGTCAATCATTGTCGGTTTTGGATCGGGCAGGGGCTCTGCATCGGACCATACTTGTCCAAAATGCTTATTTAGTAAGGTCTTCAGATCATCACCGGGTTGTCCCGAAACAATAATATGGGTACCCTTGGGGATGTAGGCATTTTGGTGAAAACGGACAATATCATCTCGTGTAAGGGCATTAAAATCCTCAAGCGTCAGGTGGTTACCGTAGGGATGGTTTTGTCCATACAGGTTCTGTGTGAAGGCTCGTGTGGCAAGGGTTCTCACTTTACTGCCTTCAATCAGAAACTCCTGCTTGCGCTTGTTTAGCAGGGTGTCAATCTCTTTTTGTTTAAAACTGGGGTTTTTCACCACATCTTCCAGTATCTCCAGTGTTTGGGGTAAGAAGTTACTCAAGGTTACCAGGGTAACAATGGAGTGGTGAAAATGGGCCTGCTGTCCGATGAATGCACCGTAAAAATCTATTTTCTCTGACAGCTGGGCTCCGCTAAGGTGATGGGTACCCTCCGTTAATGCCTTGTTGGTGATAGATGCCAGTAGGGGTTTGTTGGCCTGCACCGAGCCAGCCGGAAAAAGGAAGTCGAGTTTGGCAACATCTTGTGAGCCGGCCTGCATTACATGTACCTTAATGCCATTGTCAAGGCAGAAAGTGTTGATGGGCAGTAACTCAAAGGTATCAATGCTTTTGTATTCAGGTGCTTCTGTTCTGTTAATGTGCATTATTTACTTGCTAGCGTGGTAGTACAAAGTGGATCCGTTTTCGGGACGGAAGGTAGCCCGTGCTGAGTCAAGAATATCGTGGCTTGTTACGGCGCGGTATTTATGAATCTCGTCATTGATGTCTTCGGCCTGCCCCAACAGCTCAAAGGATGCCAGATTCATGGCCTTGTTTAAAAAGCTGATTTCGGACAGTACCAGTGATGACTCAATTTTATTTTTCACCTTTTGCAGCTCGTAATCGCTAACGGCACTTGTCGCTATCTTATCCAGCTCTACGTTAATGGCTGCTTCGGCCTGCTCCATAGAGATGCCCGGTAATAGATTTCCGGTAACAGTAAACAGGCCGGGATGGTGGTCGCCAGAAATGTAAGCATTTACTTCGCTAAACAGTTGCTGTTCCTTCACCAGTGACTGTATCAGTCGGGATGAGGGGCCGTTGGATAGAACGTCGGATAACAGATCAACCGCATAGAAGTCATTATCCATACGTCCGCCAATGTGGAAAGCCTTATAAATCATATCGGCCGGCACAGGGCGCTCAACCGACTGCTGACGTGCTGCTGTTTGCTCCGGTTCCTTGGGAATGGTGGTCTTACTTAGGGAGCGATACGGTATGTCGCCAAACCATTTCTCGGCCAGTTTAAATACTTCGTCGGGTACCACATTGCCACTAACGCTAAGCACGGCATTGTTGGGGGCGTAGTGGTGATAGAAAAAATCCTTTACATCGTCCAGGGTGGCGTTTTCAATGTGGGCGATCTCCTTACCGATGGTTGGCCATCGGTAGGGATGCACCTTATAGGCCATGGGGCTGATCAAAAGAGGAATGTCTCCATAGGGTTGATTCAGGTATCGTTGCTTAAATTCCTCAATTACCACTTTACGCTGCACCGCCAGGCTTTCCTCCGAAAAATTTAGCTCCAGCATTCGGTCAGACTCCAGCCAAAAACCCGTTTCCAGATTGGCAGCCGGCAGTGTGAGGTAATAATTGGTGATGTCGCAGCTTGTCCATGCGTTGTTATCGCCCCCAACCATTTGAAGGGGGGCATCGTAGGATGGTATGTTTTTACTGCCGCCAAACATGAGGTGCTCAAAAAGGTGAGCAAAACCCGTTTTGACGGGTGTCTCATTCTTAGAGCCAACATGATATAGGATATTAACGGCTGCTAGGGGTGTGCTTTTATCCACATGGACAACAACACGCAAGCCGTTGGCAAGTGTTTGTTTGTGTATGTTAATCATTAAAATACAAATCGTTGATCAGTGGTGGCTTCTTCCTTTACCCTGCGGTATTCGCTAAGTAAATCAGTAAACACCTCGTGTACGGGTGGTATGTTATTTATAAGGCTGGCAACCTGCCCAATTTCCAGCTCACCCTCATCCAGGTCGCCTTCAAAAATTCCTTTCTTGGCTCGTCCGCGGCCCAGTAGTTTTTGCAGGTCGAGCGTTGAAGCACCATTTTTTTCTGCGGCATGTACCTGCTCAAAAAAGGCATTCTTGATGAGGCGTACCGGAGCCAGCTTTTTCAATGAAAGGAGAGTGCCTCCCTCTCCGGTATTTACTACCAGCTGCTTAAATGCCACGTGTGCCGATGATTCTTCTGTGATGGCAAAGCGCGAGCCAATCTGCACGCCATCGGCGCCCAGTGCCATCGCAGCAAAAATAGCGCTTCCGGTACCAATGCCACCGGCAGCTATCAGTGGCAAAGTGGTTTGTTTACGAATGCCCGGTATCAGGGTAAGGGTGGTTGTTTCCTCCCGCCCGTTGTGGCCACCGGCCTCAAAGCCTTCAGCTACGATGGCATCAACGCCGGCCTCCTCGCATTTTTTGGCAAAACGCCCATTGGCAATTACATGCACCACCGTCATACCCTTTTCCTTTAAAAAACCGGTCCATTTGGCAGGGTTACCAGCTGAGGTAAACACAATTTTAACACCTTCATCAACAATGATATTCATCAGCTCATCGATGTTGGGATAGAGCAGGGGTACGTTAACACCCCAAGGCTTATCCGTGGCTTTTTTCATCTTTTGTATGTGCTCACGCAATACCTCGGGATACATCGATCCGGCACCCAGCAGGCCCAGGCCGCCGTTGTTGCTCACCGCCGAGGCCAGGCGCCAGCCACTGCACCACACCATGCCACCCTGTATGATGGGATAATCAATGTTGAAAAGCTGTGTTATTCTGTTTTGCATCTTTTAATAATTAGAAATCAATAAATCGACTTCCTATATTAACTATTTATGCGTCGTTTAGTTCGGTTTACCTTCTTTTTAAAGGCTTTCATCTCCCCTTCAAACATATCGTAGGCTACATATTTACATTCGAGCGAGCCATTGTATAGCGTGTATTTCGAGTCGGGACGCAAGCCAACATGCTTCAAGGCCTCGGTGTTGGAGGTAATAATCCATGCCTGCCAGTCGGTGTAGTTACGTTTCAGGTGTGTGCCAATCTTCTTGTAGAATTCGTTGATATTGTCTTTGGTAAGGCGCTCGCCATATGGAGGATTGGTAATCATCATGCCGCGGGGTGCCGGAGGCATATGGTCTTCCATGTTGGAGCGCACGATACGCACTTGTCGGTTAAGGCGGAAATCGAGTGATGCTGTTTTGGCCATGTCAATGGCTTGTGCATTGTTATCACCTCCTACAATATTCACCTTGGGGTAGCGAATTTTGGCTTCTGCTTCGCTATATATTTTTTCCCATAGTGCCTTGTCATAGTCGGCCCAGCTCATAAAGCCAAAATGCTTGCGTTTGTAGGCCGGTGGCATATCGCATGCCATCATGGCTGCCTCCATCAGGATGGTGCCTGTGCCGCACATGGGATCAATCAAGGGGATGTCTTTGTGCCACTTGGCAATCTTGAGCATTCCGGCGGCCAGCACTTCGTTGAGGGGTGCTTTATGGTGGGGGCTGCGGTATCCGCGGCGGTGCAGCGACTCTACTGAGCTGTCTAAAGATACGGTAAACTGGTCGTGTGATACATGAATGTTCACTTGCAGATCAGGCTTCTCGGTATCAACCGAAGGTCGTTGCCCGTTTTTATTTCTAAACTGATCAACAATGGCATCTTTGGCTTTCAATGCCAGGTATTTTGAGTGCTTGAAAAAATCAGAGAAAGCAACCGCATCAATGGCGAATGTGTTTTCTTCGGTTATGTAGGCCGACCAGTCAAACTTATAGATATTCTGGTAAAGATCGTCTTCCGTTTGCGCTTTAAACGTAAGCACCGGCACCAGTACGCGCAAGGCTGTTCGCAAATGGAGGTTCGCTTTGTATAATACCTCCTTGTCGCCTGTGCAGCTCACCGCCCTTTTTAACAGGTTAACGTCTTGTGCCCCAATAGCCGATAATTCTTCCGCCAAGACTTCCTCTAAACCATGAAAGGTTTTAACTAATAATTTCATGCGAATGCGTTTTTCAATAAATCCTTTAAAGTCTGCTATCCTTTTAATAACAGATTGTTATCATTGCTTTCCCCTTGTTCTTTTTCTTTCAGAAGAAAATAGGGCGCGAAGTTACGAAACTTAATATAAACACGCCATTCAGATTCTCATTTTCAGCGGTCTTTTACATTTCTTAACGCGCAGGCTCTGTCTATTGCAGTTGTTCAAGCTGTTCCTGGGTTGTTTTCTTTAGTTTTTTATCCATAAAAGTGCCTGAGAAGATGAGTCCACCAATAATGCCCATAAAAATGTATAACACCTGCTCACCCATGGATGTGTCTGATACCTGTTTGTCAATAAAAAGAGTGCTAAGGCCGATAAAGGCTTTACTACCCGGCACCAGCATAAAAATGCCCGGTATAAGAAATACCAGACGGGGTGTTTTTGTGAGGTGTGCAAAGAGCTTACTGGTGGCCACAGCTACGATGGTACCCACAAAGATACTTACGACAAGCCCGGTAAAGTTTAATAGCGAAGTGGTGAGGAAGCAGATAAAAGCGGTGAGTACCGCCAGGGGTACATCCTTGGCGCGCACCTTAAACACCGGAATTAGCCCCATGGCAAAAAACAGGATGGCAATGTAATTAACCCCAGAGGGAATGTTACCGGCTTCGATGTGTGGGTTCAGGTCGGTGAAAAGGGGAAGGATTGCCAGCCCCAGCACGACTCCAAAAAATTGTTTAAATAAGGATACCAATGCGTCGAACAGCTTGGCTGTGCCCGATACCAGGCTGCGCGAGGTGATTTCCTCAAGGGCTGTGGTAAGCGATAACCCAGGCACAAAAATGATGATGGACGATAGTACCGTCATGGAAATGTTCAGGTCGGGCAGCACCTTGGATAAAAGGCCGGCGGTTAGGGTAGCCATAAACGAGATCATAGACTCTACCGTGCTATGCAGATAACTAGAGTAGCGCGACCAGACGGTTATGCCATAAACAATAGCGCCCAAAGCACCCGATACGGCTACCGACAACCAGTTGGTGTTAAGGATAATGCAGAATGAAGCGGCGGCTATCATAAAGCCAATCAGTTCAATAAAGGTATTATAGCCAATCTTTGCTTTGTTAAGCTTTTTGATGGCTAAGCTGGCCTCGGCAAAACTGAGTTTATTATCAATCACATCATTGGTGATTTCAACGACACGCGAGTAACCGCCCAGGTTAATTTCACCTGGTTTAACTCGCTCAACATGGTTATAGGTGTTTTCCTCATCTTCATAAAATACATAGTTAATCCATGTTGGTAAATCCATGAAGCTGCCGTTTATATCCTTTTTTTCGGCTATCTCCGTGAGGTACATCTCTGACTTATATGAGGGAACGCCATAGACGTGTAAAGCCTTTCCCAGCTCTACGATAAATTTGTATTGTTGCGGAATTTGCATTGATTGATTGTAATTAAATAGATGCCTTGTTGGGCCTGCAAAGTTAGGCAAGATTTACTACGATAGTAAGGATGAAAATGATTTTTGAGAAAATAATGTAATGGATAAGGGCTGTCGTCGCGCAAGGTGTTTGCATTTCGCAAGTAATTCTTATCTTTCTAAGGAAAACAATGACACTAATCATGACTATTCTCCTAAAAATTTTGCCTGCTCTTTTCCTTCTTACTGCCTGTTCGCAGGTTGGTAGTCAAGTATGGAAATTACAAGCGGATGCGCATCTCCCCAGTGCTTTTGAACGTCCGGCCGATCATTGGCTTTTGCCAAAAGTACTCAATGAAATATCGGGGCTCGAATATGATACAACACAGAATGCTTTATTGGCAGTGAATGATGAGGAGGGGGTAATTTATCAGATTAACAAGAGCACGGGGCATACCGATTCGCTCTATAATTTTCATAAAAAAGGAGATTATGAAGGCGTGGCTATCGCCGGTGAGTGTATTTATGTGTTGAAGAGTAATGGCAAGTTGTATCGCTATCATCGACAGAAAGCAGAGATGAAGGCCATTGAAACTATACTCTATGCTAAGAATGATGTTGAAGGTTTGTGCTATGAGGAGGCAACCCGTAGCTTGTTGATTGCAGCCAAAGGAGAAGCCCTGAGCGGAAAAGGTAAGAAGGAGGTTTATCGTTATGATCTGGATTCTAGGCTAATTGATGCCGATCCGGCGTTGATTATTGATGTGGAGGATTTGTATGTTCGTGCACAAAGAGACGGAATTGAGGCTGATCTGCTTTGGCGACTACAGCGATTCGCGCCATCGGGCATTGCCGTGCATCCGCATACAGGGCAATACTTTGTGTTGTCGGCACGGGGCAGTCTGCTTTTGGTGATGGGGCAAAACCAAGTATCCGACTATCTGGTTTTCCTCGATGTGAGATTGCTGCCTCAACCCGAGGGTATATGCTTTTCGCCCGATGGCGATCTTTTTATTGCATCGGAAGGAAAGGGGGGGCAGGGGCGCCTGACGGTTTATAAATTAGATAATCAATAATTGGAATAATATGATTTTAATTTCAATGATAAGCATCGTATCCATAGTTCATACAGCATGGTGCCCTCTTGTGGGTTTGTGTGCTGACACTTATCTTCACCCCTTACTAATACGGATTTGATGAATATTGAAGCAACCATAAAAAATAACTTTCCGGTATTGATAGATCCGGCCTTACTGGCTGAGATGGAGCGCTACTGTACAACAAAAACTCTGGAGGCCGGCTATAATTTTATTGAGATAGGCGATCAGGTGGTGGCCATGCCCTTGCTGCTCGAAGGAGTAATAAAGGTAGTGCGTGAGGATGATGCCGGTAATGAGCTGCTACTATATTACCTGAATGGCGGTGACACTTGTGCTTCTACCTTGTCGTGCTGTATGGAGCAGGCACGGAGCGAGGTGCGTGCTACCGTGATAGAGCGAGTAACGGCGCTGATGGTGCCTATCCGATGCCTCGAAGAGTGGATGCGTAAATATGCAGGATGGCGCAGTTTTATCATGCAATCCTATCGCCTTCGTTTTGAAGAACTCCTGCAAACCATCGATAGTATAGCTTTTAAAAAGATGGATGAGCGGTTGGTGGAATATTTGATTCAGTTATCTGAGGAGCGCAATACCACTACTTTGCTGGGTACCCATCAGGAGATAGCTGATGATTTGCATACCTCGCGCGAGGTGGTGTCAAGGTTGCTCAAGCAGCTGGAACGCCTGGGTAAGGTACGTTTGTCGCGCAATAAAATAGAACTGCTTAAGTTGTGATTTAACCCCTTGCCTGTGTTCTGTGCGGAGCTATGTGACAATAGGCACAAAACAGTTTTTTTGATGACATTAGTTTTGCCCCTGTTAATAACAGGAAACAAAAAACTTAAATAGTCATCAAAATGGAAAAAATTGTAATTATCGGAGGGGTAGCTGCCGGTGCCACTGCGGCAGCAAAAGCAAGGCGTTTATCGCCTGATGCACAAATTACTATGCTGGAGGCCGGTCCCGATGTTTCATTTGCCAACTGTGGATTACCTTATTATATAGCCGGAGATATAAAAAATCGCTCCAGCCTCATTCTGCAAAGTCCTGAAAGTTTTAAGGAACAATACAACGTGGATGTGTATGTCCACACATTGGTTACTGCCATCGACAAAGAGGGGCACATGGTGTACACCCAGGACACGCGTGATGGAAGCAAAAAGCGATATGAATATACCAAGCTGATTCTGGCGCAGGGCGGACGCCCCATACAGCCTGACCTGCCGGGCGCGGGTCTTGATCATGTTTTCAGTCTGTGGACCCTTGGTGATATGGATCGGATTGATCATCACCTGAAGCATGAAGCACCTAAAACAGCAGTGGTTGTGGGAGGTGGCTTTATTGGCCTTGAAATGGTGGAAGCATTGGTGAAGCGCGGCCTGAAAGTGCATGTGGTGGAAAAGATGCCACACGTTATGTCGCTGATGGATGCCGAAACTGCTGGTTTTATCACCCGCGAATTAAAAGAATATGGTGTGGGGGTACATACAGAAACCGGTGTGATTAAGATTAACGATAGTTCTGTTGAGCTGGATAACGGGAATAGCCTCGAGGCCGATATGGTGCTGCTGTCCATCGGTGTGCGTCCTACCTTGCAGCTAGCCATCGATGCCGGTCTGGAGATTGGTGAAGCGGGCGGTTTGTTGGTTGATGAGTATCTACAAACATCGGATGCCGATATTTACGCTGCAGGAGATATGGTGGAGATTGAGCACCGTGTGAGTGGCCGGAAAGTACGTATCCCCTTGGCCGGGCCAGCCAACCGGCAGGGACGTATTGCTGCTGAAAATGCACTGGGTGGCCAACATGCCTATAAAGGATCCATTGGCACCTCGGTGGTGCGTGTGTTTGAGGCGGTAGCAGGTATTACCGGTATGTCGCTGAAGCAGGCCAGAGCCGCCGGTATTGACGCCGATGCAGTGGTGGTGCATAAGGAACATCATACGGCTTATTATCCGGGTGCTGAAACCGTTAGTGTGATGATGATTTATGATCGTCAGACAGGTGTGGTGCTGGGTGGACAGACAGCCGGTTATAAGGGAGCCGACAAGCGTTTGGATGTGCTGGCAACAGCGGCAGCGGCTAAAATTAAGGTGAGTGAAATTGCCGATATGGATTTTGCCTATTCGCCGCCCATCGGTACGGCCAACGATGCTATGAACATGGCGGCTTATGCAGCTGAAAATAAGATGTCGGGCTACAGTCCTAGTCTGCTGGCTTCGGAGCTTGATGATTTTGTATTGGATAAACCGCTGGTAGTGCTGGATGTGCGCGATGTATTCTCGTTTCAGAAAAGTAACCTGAAGGGGGCGCACCACCTGCCATTGGAAATGCTGTCGAAGCACCTGCATGCCATTCCCAAAGAGGCAAGCATACTGGTCTATGATGAGCTGGGTAAAAAAGGTCATCAGGCCTTGCGTACCTTGAAAGGTGCCGGTTTTGATGCGGTCTATAATATATCAGGGGGACATACCTCTTTGCAGCGTTATGCCATGGCTGTTGGCTTTAAAAATATTGAAGTAAGTATCTTGCCTCTGGAAGCTAAGAGTCTTGAGGTAGGAGCGGAAGCCTTGGAGCAGGAAAGTAATCAGGGTATAGATCGCGATGAGACTGCACGCCTAGTGGTGGATGTGCGCACACCCGGTGAGTTTATAACGGGTGCTTTCCCTGATGCCGTGAATATTCCGCTGGATGATATTATGGCCGGTAAAGGTGATTTGGGATCTACCGATCGTGAAATAATTGTGTATTGTGCTTCAGGTGCCCGCTCGGCGTATGCAATGCAGGTGCTGCAACAGCGGGGTTATACCAATGTTAGAAACGGGGGTGGTATTGCGGCCATGATGTCTCATGCTTAATGGATTATTAACGTAACTGTAAAAGGGAATTATGGGCTTATTTGATTTTTTATTCGGGAAAAGGAAGGAAGCTGTGCTTGATGCCATTGAGCGGGGGGGCAGAATTATTGATGTGCGCACGCCGCAGGAGTTTAACTATGGAAGTGTCGATGGGTCGATGAATATTCCCCTTGAGCGCTTGAGTGATGCTGCCATCAAAAAGCTGAAAAAGCTTAATGCACCCCTTGTGGTATGCTGTGCATCGGGTATGCGCAGTGCCTCGGCCAAAGGTGCCTTGCTGCAAAAGGGTATTGCGGAAGTGCACAATGCCGGCAGCTGGCATAAGCTCAACCGCTGGCTGAGTAGCTAAAGCGTTTGTTGAATAAATTCAAAAAGGGCTTGTTTCAACCTTAAATTTGAGACAAGCCCTTTTAAGCTTATGTTATTTTGATTTATCTATAATCCGCAAACGGCAGGGCCCTGCTCAAACACTATGTCACGGGGTATGCCGGCAGCTGCTATGCGATCCAGATCAGCTTGCAAAGCGGGACGGATAGTACCCATTTCTGACAGCATTTTTTTAGCTTTATCGTAGTTGCCATTGCCCTGCATCACTAATATCTCGGCTGATAGTTTGTTCATGGCTTCCGTCATCTTATCGAAATTAACGGAGTAGTAGCCTGTGGCTTTATCATAGCTAAAAGCCTCTTGCTCCTTAAAATAGTTGAAGCGCATCATATTGGCTTTGCCATGTGCACTGGCAGCACCAAAGCGCACCGAGCGAAAGATACCGGCCATAAAGGTTACATAGTTATCCATCAAATCTTTGTTGGGCAGCTCGCCCATCTCGGCCAGTTTCGTCACCATATAAAGGCCCAGAATATCGGCTTTTGCTTCTTCTATCGATGAGGCGGTTTCCTTCATTGCTTCACGCACGCTTTGCTTACCATCCAGAGTCATCTTAATGCCCAGCCCGTGCGCCACCTCATGAAACATGGTGTTTTCAAAAAAGGCATCAAACTTAACATGCTTCTGCTGTTCCGGTGCAATCACCACCTTGCTGATGGGTACCAGTATATGGTCGAATTTAGCCTGCATGGAGTTTTTTAATTGTAGCTTTCGGCTTCCTTTTTCGATATGTACCTGCGGATCGTTGGGCAGGTTAATGGCAATGGTTTTACTGCCCGAATTGCAGTCGCCGGCATAATAAAGGGCGTCATAAGCACCCAAATCACTATCGGTGCCCGGTACTTCTTTCTTGTATTCCGCATCTACTGGCAGCGATTCCTGAAGCTGTGGCAACAGTGCGGCAAAGCGTGTTAGCTTATCCGACCATTCCTTATCCTTAATCAGTATGTAAGCTTCAAAGGCGGCTTTGCTGCCATACAACGCATCTTCGTAGGTTTCAATGGGACCTACAACAAAGTCAATGGTATTTGATTTCATGTCCATCCAGGCCATATCGCTGGGTTGATATTCGTTGTTTAACAAGGCATCGGCGCGCAGGCTCAGATATTTCTTCAAGCCTTGGTCTTCTGCCAGGGCAGCTGCTTTTCGTAATAAATCAGCAACCTGCTTGAGTTCTTTTTTATAGGCTTCGCTGTAAGGTACTACTTCCAGTTCACCCGATTCATCGCGCTTAATAATTGTGTATAAATCCGATTTATTAGGGTGCTCAAAGGCTTCGAATTCTTCCTTGGTCATGTTTTCCGGATAAAACTGAGCACCTTCGGGTTTCTCACCAATACCTTCAACAAAGGATTTGTTATTGTTTAGTCGCTCCCAAGGGCCGTAGTTGATTAGCATAAACTTCTTCAGGTATTCGTCCTGTGTGTTGTTCAGCAGCTGCTGTTTGTTACCCCATGTTTGTTGCCAGAACAAATCGTCCATTATTTGTGCTGCCTCAAAGAGCAATGGCAGCATCTGCTTCTCCTTTTCACTTAATACCGATAGATCAGTAGTTAGTTTAAAGGGGATAAATTCTTCTACTTTTTCCCGGATGTTGGGGTCTTTACTCGTGTAGGTGGTCTTTGGCTGGCAGGCTATGAGTCCTGAAAGTACCAACAAGGGTAAGAATAACTTTTTCATAGTACCTTAATTTGAATGATGTTTTAATTGATAGAAAATACAAATATAGTAATCGTTCAAATTAGGATAGTGTAGAATTGTTTTTATTAACAGTTTGGTTTTATTATTATTACATTCTCAAAGGCTATAGTCGCTAATGATGGTGTAATATTTAATACGTTATGGATACAATAAAATTTAGCATTGCAATTAACTTGTTTATTATCGCTTGCTTAGGAAGCACTGCTCAGGTATCTAACTCGTCATTACTTCATCATACCGTTGATGATACGATACAACATACTGTTGATGTGCCTTTTATTCCTGTTTTAAAGAGCTTAGGAGCCGATGAACAGCCCCATACGCTTTCATCACCCAATGGGATGGTACTGCTAAGAATTAATATTGCTAAAGATCAAATTCAGTATGAGGCTGATTTTGGAGCATCCCCCCTGATACAGCCTTCCGTTTTGGATCTTACTATGGGTAGCATGGGTAGCCTGGCAAGTGGCCTGATCCTCAAAGAGGTGCAGCGTCATTCGGTTGATGAGGTATTGTCGCTTCCCATAGGTGAAAAAAGCAGCTACCGCAAATATTATAACGAGGCCATTTTTTCCCTGACAAATAGTAAAGGTGTTTCTTTTGAACTGGTGTTCAGGGCTTTTAACGAGGGGCTGGCTTTTCGTTATATTTTCCCCGAGAGTGAGTCGCTCTCATCTTTATCGATTAGTGCAGAGGCAACGCAGTTTAACTTTGCCCGGCATTTTACTGCCTATGTGGAGCCTTATAACGAACGATTTTTCACAAAGGCCTCTACTTTAAGTGGCTTTTCACGCACCTTGATACCCTTGACTTTGATTAGTGATGAAGTGAGTGTGAGCATCAATGAGTCGGACAATGATAATTATACGCGCATCGGCCTTAGAGGACACGGTAATAATCGCCTTCAGTCTTTTTTCCTCAGCAGTAGTAAAAAACACACTCTGCCTTTTGATTGCCCCTGGCGTTATCTGGTCATTGCCAGCACACCTGAAGATTTATTTCAGAATAAGGAAATGCTGTATGGCTTATCGCCCGATGATGCAGATGGCCAGAGTTGGGATTGGGTGAAGCCCGGTAAGGTGTTTCGCAGTTGGGAGTTAACTACGGAGGGGGGCATTGCTTCCATCGATTTTTGTAAGGAGATGAATATGCAATACATGATGTTTGATGCCGGGTGGTATGGCTTGGGATATGGTGAGTCTAAGGAGAAAGATCCGCGCTCTAATCCGCTGGATGTGATTGATGCCATTGATATGGAGGCTGTGTGCAGCTATGCGGATCGCCAGGGTATTGGCGTTATTCTATACATTAATAAGGTGGGTTGGAATCATTATAATAATCAGACGATGTTTGATCTCTACGAGAGTTGGGGCGTCAAGGGGCTGAAGCTGGGTTTTATGGATGGTTACTCAGCCACCGGCACACAGCAGGTATATGATATTACCAAAGAAGCTGCCCGCCGCAAAATGGTGGTTAATGTGCACGATGAGTTCAGGTTTACTGGTGCTACTTTTCAATATCCTAACTTGCTAACGGTAGAGGGAATACGGGGTAATGAGTGGACGGCTAATACCGGTGATCATACCACCCTGTTGCCGTTTACCCGTTTTTTAGCAGGGGCAGCCGATTATACGATATGTTACAAAGGAAACGATCCGAATTATAATCGACCCAAAGTGCTGGGTACCACACGGGGGCATCAGCTGGCGTTAAGTGTAATGTATTACAGTCCCTTACAGCACCTTTTTTGGTATGCCGTGCCCGGTATTTATCATGTACCCGTAGAGGTCGAGTTTTTTAAGGAGGTGCCTGTGGTGTGGGATGATTTTAAGGTGCCTGCGGCACGCATGGGTGATTTTGTATCGATGGCACGCCGAAAAGGAGACACCTGGTACCTGGGAACCATTGCTGATAATAGTGCTCGGAATGTAAGCGTACCGCTTAACTTTTTAGATGCCGGCAAAGCATATGATGTTACCATTTACCGCGATGCGATGGGAGGAACTATTGTCAAGGAGCAAACCAGTTTGGATGAGCTTTTGGGCAGCAACCGGCTGACGGGTGAGGGACTTCAAATGGCATTGACTGCCAGTGGCGGTCAGGTGTGTATTTTTAAGCCCGCAACTACCAGTAATATTATAAAAAATAAAGCCGACTTCAGTTTTAAAGCTGTACCAAATCCAAGCAATGGAGTTATCCGCGTGATGTCTAAAGATATGGTGCATCAGGCAAGTATTACCGTATTGTCGCTGGACGGACGTAAGGTATATGAAAATAATAATGTGCTGCCAGGGAATGACAGTATGATTGATCTGTCGGCGAAGCCCGCAGGTTATTACCTGGTGATGATCAATGCTAACGGACGGATTGAAACCCATAAGATACTGAAGAAATAGAAGGTAGGCGGTGCACCATCTTCTGGGGTAAATGCATTTAAAATTTGATAGAGTACTCCGCCTATTAGTACCATCTAAAATTCAGAAGGGTTGGGGGCATTGCACTTCCCCTTTCGATGGAGTAGTGCCCCATAGTGGTTAAAAGGTGAAGTTATTATTGTGTCTCAGGTCGTCAGCATCTATTGTTTAGTGGCCCGCAGCATTTCTCGTTTGCCTTTGGGGCCGGGCAGGCGCTCCATCGTAAAACCAATGCTTTGCATAGTACGTCGTATCACGCCTTTGGCACAGTAGGTAGTGAGTATGCCGCCTGGGTTTAGTGCGTCATACAGTTGTTGAAAAATGGCTTCGCTCCACATCTCGGGTTGTTTCTCAGGTGCAAAGGCATCAAAATATATCAGGTCGTATTTTCTACACAGCTGAATGGTGGTTAAATCGGCTTCATCTTTCAGTAGGCTGAATTGTGGCTTTAGCTGCCCTACTGCATTCCAGGGAAGCTCATGAAGCTTTGTGAGTATTTGCTGCTCGCCTGCTTCTCTGGCAAAATTTAGTTGGGTAGCAGCAGTTGTACTGATTGGATATTTTTCCAGCGCATGATAAAAGATTTTTTTTTCACCCTGATGCAGAGCTGTAAGAAAGGCATTGAGTCCGGTTCCCAGGCCAATTTCCAAAATGCTAATATCTGTTTTTTTACAATGGAGCAAAGCAGGCTCAATAAATACGTGCATCGACTCATTGTAAGCGCCATTCACCGAGTGATAATGCTCATCAAGCTCAGGCACAAACAAGGTGTGTGAGCCATCTGCCGATACTTTTATTTCTACCTGTCGTGTTTTATCTTTTAGCCAGTTGTTATTCATTGTTCTTTGCGTTGTATCCATTTTAGGGTTCATCAATCTCTTCAATTTTTATCTGCTGCCGCTGGCGGGTGGGTAGGAGCGACAGGCGCATCTTCCTGCGAGGTTTACGGGGTATGGTGGGACGATGTAACAGGGATATGTACCAGGCCATGAGACCCAGCCCTTTGGCAATGCTTGACAGGCTGATGGCCCACCATATGCCGAGCATGCCAAGGTACTTCTCTAAGGATAGCACCATGGCGGCAGGCACACGGGCACCGGTGAATACGATGCCTACAATAGAGGGCGGCACCGTTTGTCCGATACCATTGAAAGCCCCACGAGTGATGATTTCAATAATCATAAAAACCTGCGAAACAGCCAGTATCTTTAGGTAGGTGATGCCCATCTGCAGGGCATCTGGCTCGCGCAGGAAAAGGCCGAATATTTCCCTGCCAAAAATTATGAATGCAACGGTGACCAGTGTGCCCAGGAAAATGCCGATGCCCAGCGTGGTGTAATATCCGCGTTTGATGCGATGCCAGTTGTTGGCACCAAAGTTTTGGCCGGTAAAGGTACCCAAGGCTGTTGCAAAACCCGATGAGGTCATCCATGAGATGGCTTCTATTTGAGCCCCCACACTTTGTACCGCAATGGGCACATCGCCCCACTTGGTAATCATGCGTGCCAGTATAAGAGCAAAGCAGGCAAAAAGAGCACTCTCGGCAGCTACCGGGGTGCCCAGCTTGAAAATTTTCAGCGATATGTCTTTGTTTAGGCGGAAGCGTTTGAAATCCGGATCCATTATTTCTTTCATCCACACAAAACGGATGATGAAGATGATAAATACAACCAACTGAGCGATAACGGTGGCCCAGGCAGCTCCGTCCACACCCATTGCCGGCAAAAAACCAATGCCAAATATCATTAGCGGATCGAGCAACATGTTAAGTCCCAGTCCTACCAGTAAATAATAAAAAGGAAGGCGGCTATTGCCTGCACCGTTGTATATACCTTGGAAGGTGGGGTTGATAAAAGTAAAGAGGAAGCCCAGAGATACGATGCGTAAATAGCCAATGGCATCAACTTCAACCTTAATAGCCGATAAGCGAAAAATTCCGATGAGTTGTGGAGCAAATACCAGAACAATAAGCACTAAGGTGGTCGATAACAGCAATGCCCAAAAGAGGGAGTGACGGGCAAAGCGAGCTGCAGTCTCTGTCTCTTTTCGCCCAATAGCCTGTGAGACACCCACTTCGGCGCCAATGCGCGTGACAAGTAAAATAGACATCCCCAGCCAGATATAAAATCCGGCACTGCCAACTGAGGCCACGGCATCGCTACCCAACTGACCCAGCCAGATCATATCCGTTAGGTTATAAGCCATCTGCATAAGTGAGGTGCCTATAATGGGGAGCGCCAGGGTGAGTAGTTGCCGGAAAATAGGCCCTCTTGTTAAGTCAACCGTCTTGTTCATAGTGGCTGCGAAGATACACCTATTTGGTGGAATGCTGTCGATTTTTTTTTGAGTGAGCTTTCTCACAATGGTCAAGAGTGCTGCAAATGGGAGTCATTGGTTCGCATTATAAATATTAACTTGCCGTCGGATAGAAGAGATGTTGCAACGAAAAATTATACATATCGATATGGATGCCTTTTTTGCTTCCGTTGAGCAGCGTGACTTTCCTGAATTAAGAGGGAAACCGGTTGCTGTGGGTGGCAATAGTGAGCGGGGAGTGATTGCAGCAGCCAGTTACGAAGCACGGAAATTCGGTGTGCGTTCGGCCATGCCATCCAAAGTAGCTGCGCGTCTTTGTCCTAAGCTTATCTTTCAAAAGCATCGCTTTGAGGTGTATAAAGCTGTATCGCAACAGATACGTGCCATTTTTTTTGAATATACTGATTTAGTTGAACCTCTATCGTTGGATGAGGCATTTTTGGATGTGACAACCAATAAGAAAGGGATTGAATCGGCTACGCAGGTGGCGCGTGAGATAAAACAGAAGATATTTGACACAACGCAGTTAACAGCCTCTGCAGGGGTGAGTGTGAATAAGTTTTTGGCCAAGGTGGCAAGCGACCAGCGTAAGCCCAACGGAATTTTTGTGGTTAAGCCCGGAGGTGTGCAGTCTTTTATTGAGCAGTTGCCCATCGAAAAGTTTTTTGGGGTGGGAAAGAAAACAGCCTGGAAAATGCATCAGCTCGATATTCATAAGGGCAGGGATCTGCTGCGCTTTGATTTGCCGCGTATGATGCATTACTTTGGGAAGGCCGGGCAATATTTTTACGATATTGCACGTGGGATAGATGAGCGCCCGGTCAGGCCGCATCGTGAGCGTAAATCGGTAGGCATCGAAAATACTTTTAGTAAAGACCTGGTAGATGACCAGCAGATACAAATGGAACTGAGTCGGCTCAAAGAAGGTTTATTGGGGCGTTTGCTTAAAAGTGCCAAGCAAGGAAAAACATTAACCCTTAAGGTGAAGTTTGATAATTTTGAACAGATCAGTCGTTCAAAAACGATTGATGATGTCATCGATAAGAAGCTGTTAGATGCACTGGTTGCAGATTTGCTTAGTGAAGCCCCATTAAACCGACCGATACGGCTCCTGGGGCTTACTGTTTCTAACTTTAAAGAGGCCCATGAGGAGCCTGAGGCCTTACAGCTGAGCATTAACTTTAAATACTAGGAGGAAGGAAGGTGTTTACTGATTATTTGTGTTTTCTCCCTTATGTCACGCGTGATTTCGTGGGCTGATATGGTGGCACCTGAAATGGAGTCGATCGTTTTACCTACTTCCAATTCCTTATCATCCTTGTGATAGCCTATAAACTGTTTAAGCCACCCTTTAGCAGTTACTTCGTGGCCATGGGTGGCTTGATAATTGAAGACCTTAACACTTCTAACTTCACCGTTTCGATTGAATACCACCAGGTAATCAAAGTACTCCGAGGGGCCATTTTCCGACAAGGGGTTGGGCATGGAGCAGCCGCCTGCACGGCAGCTGTTCACACGACCAATGTACATGTATTTAATTTCAGCATCAGGATTGTCGCAGGAAATATTAAAAAACTTACCTTCCATGCTCGCTGCGTCATCTTTCGTCAAGGTCAATTCTGTTAATTGTGGATTACTCAGGTTTAAGCTTTTCACAAGCGTCTTATGGATGGCTCTGTGCTTGTAGTTAATATCTCCACGCCCTAAAGCTGCAAAGCTTAGGGTTAATAATGCAATAACTAATACTGACTGTTTCATAATTTTTAAAACATTACACCAAATCCGGCATTAAACGTCTTTGCATATTCATTATCTGCAGCTGACTTAACAAATTGCATGTCTGCTTTTAACACTGCATTTTGTGTTAGTTTCAAAGTTAATCCTGTAGTAATTGCCTTAATATCATAGGCATTATTTTGTAGCAAATCACCCGCTGTTTTACTATGGGTATCATAAGCTTCGTAGCGTACAAAAGGAATCAGCCCAGTCTTTACGCCGTCAAGATGTTTAAACACATTGTAGGCAGCTTCCAGGTAGTAGCCATACATGGCGCTCCCTAAGTCATTACCTGTAAATTCATTGTATTGTTTCGTGTTTGAAAGTGATGTGTGGTAGTATTGGCCTCGTAACTGTAGCCCACCATAAGTGTAGCGTGCATCCAGGCCAATCATTGCCATACCAACCACCGATGAGTCTGCTTTGGCAAGGGCATCTTTATCGTTTTTGTCTATCCCATCGTAAAGGGTACTTTGTGTATTGCCAAAATAGCCCGATAATCCAATGTTGAGACCACGAATGCCAAAGTATTCAATTCTACCGGCGAAGTTGGGTGAGCTAATGTAGGCTTCAGCTCCTTTCTGACGGCCTTTGCGAAGGCCATTTTTGCCACTGAACTTACCACTGCTGTCATAGCCGTTAAATCCGCCTACCACATAGGCTTGATAGCGCATTGATACTGGTAAAATATTGCCGGTGAAGCCGGCCCCGATTTCACGCCAGGTCGTTGGTGCAATGTATTTATCAATTAAGGGGCGCTCTACGCCATTAAAAGTGTTGGGCTCATGATATTCGTTTACAATGCCCATAGGGATGAGCATCAAACCGCCTCTAAGTTGAAAAGCATTGCTTAGTTTGTGCTGTATAAAAGCTTGTTCTACATATACTTCTTTTACATGCTCAAATTCCAGTTCCGAAATAAATTGGGTTTTTTCGTTGAAGTTGTAACCCAAAAGCATTACTATTCTGTGTACATCTAATTTACCATTGTTGTGGGTGTCAGCATTTAACTGCTGATTATAATGTACCTCACCATATCCGCCAATGGTCAGCCCCTGCGATGTTTTCAGCATGCGCTGAGCAGCGTTCAAATGCGGTTCACCAATTTCGTTTTCCTGTGCTTTTGTGCCAATCAGCGTGGCGCTTGCAATGATCATTAAAAGTAAAATCTTCTTCATCTTTCCTTCGCGTTATTAAATACCCTTCTCTTTTATCTAAAAAGAATATGGATAGTGAATTTTATATTTCGGTACAAAAATACGTGATGGAGTGATGCTGTAATATCCCCAGATATTGGGAAATTATGGTTTGACACAGTGTCAGCCTGTACTTTTAATCTGCGGTTAATTTATCCTAGAGGCTTGGTTACTAGCAGTTAGTTCTGAAAGTTCTATATTAATTAAGCATATTCGCAACAGTTCTTTATAAGCAATTTACGCTGGATAACTGTTCTCAAAAACTTATTAAACGCTCTACTGGGGGATGTGCACATCCCTATTAGTAGGGATAAAAAAACTTCCACCGTAATCGATGGAAGCTTAAATTTAATCTCTTGTGCTTTTTACAATGCGTTGGTCTCTTCTGAGATGCTCAGAAATGATTCCATCATGTCCTTTCTCAGTTTGCGATAGAACGCTTTTACCAACTTGGGATTGTCCTTGCCATCGGGGTGATTGGCTTTGGCCACCAGGTTGTTTCTGAATTCAATGGCTTTTACCATCACTTCGGCAATCTTATCATTATCGACATCTTCCTTAACCAATTGTTTTACATAGGCCTCCGTAACTAATTCGGAGGCTAAAAAGTTGATGTCTTTTTTTAATTCTCTAACATTTGCCATATTATTATGATTTAATGTATTAAATACCATGCAAATGTAAATATTAATTGGAAGAAACGAAATAGGAGTCTTCTTTCTGTATTTTAAATCTTTTTAATCTCAAAAAGGTGTGGTTAATTATTTGTGCTTTAATGGCTTTGTGTTATAAGCAAATTGATAATGCACCTAAACAATCCTACATTTCTTTTTGTTGTCAAACAATAGTTTTGTTTTCATTAGTATTGTATGGATCTATTGAAATTGGTTAATACTTTTTGATTTGCTTATCTTTGTAGGTTTTTAATTTATAATAATAAATATTGATGTATGAAAAAGGTAGTTTTACTTATTGCATTATTGGTGGGTATTGTGTCGCATAGTAATGCGCAAGAGGTAGGTTTACGTTTTGGTGGTTCCAATGGTTTAGGCGGTGTTGCAATCGATGGTGTTTTCTCCATGGGTCAATTTAGTCGTGTTCATGCCGATTTGGCCTTTTGGGATGGTTATATGGGTATTGATGGTCTGTGGGATTTTATCTACCGCCCATTAGGAGAAGAAGCGTTCAACTGGTATGTTGGAGTAGGACCCTCGTTGCTTGTTGGTGATGACTTTTGGTTGGGTGTTTCCGGTGAAGTGGGTTTAGAATATGGATTTAAGGAGGTTCCCCTTGTATTGGGTATTGATTGGCGCCCCACCTTCTGGGTGATTGATGATACACATTTGGGTGTTGATTCGTTTGGGCTTAACATTCGTTGGGCTTTTGGTAAGTAAGAGATTTGGTATTTAGTATGACATGGGGCTCATCACGTTGTGGTGAGCCTTTTTTGGTCATTGCACGGTATATTGATGGCGGCTGAAAGCTAAAATGTTAGTCGCATCAATATTGTTATCTATTAAATATTGTCGTTAATCATCAAAAAACCGGCGTTTGCCAAATGTGTAAGTAATAAGTGTCACTGGCAGAAGTTGTTTAGCAGGCCTTTGTTATCTTTGGACTTACAAAGTTAAAAGAAAAGAATATTTCATTAATTAAAGATATCCGTTACTACCTAACCCAAATTGTAGAAACACGTAGTAAGTAAAAGGCTTTCGATCGGAAGCCTTTTTTTTATGCCTTAATACATGAAAATGTTAGGTATTTGATTGTTATTCGGCATAAGTTGAGCGCTAGGTTGTTTAATGTTAGCATTAATATTTCGGAATATGTTTACGCTATGCTAATTCAGTGATTAGCAATGACCTGTAGTGCATAATTGAAAAATCCTTAATTAAGTACGTCTTTTTTGCAACATTCTAGTAACATAGTCAGTATTATAGTATAGCTGGAAGTAAGAATGATGAGGATGTAGTATTTCTCCTCTGCGGCTCATTGGGGCGGGCTGTTAATTACAAGTAGCTAATGTTGATTGAGTTGGGATATTTATATAGATGCCATTGAAGAATTATTGTGCACTCTTATAATAAGATGCAGATAATGATAGTGACCTAATATAAGTTCTATGCGAAAGAAGCTTTTTGTTACTTGTTATTTGATAATGCTGTTTGCTTGTGCCCAGGCGCAGGTGGGCAGAGAGTTTTGGTTTGCGGCACCCGATGTGAGCTCGGGGCATGGCGATGATCCTATCGTATTTCGTATCACGGCCATTGAGCAGGATGCTAACATAACTGTTAGTATGCCGGCCGACGGAGGTCGCATTATCAGTCAGGTGCGTGTTGCTGCCAAAACACAACAGCGCATTGACCTGGATAAGGATATGGTAGAGAATCATCCTTCTGATCAGGTCAATAACAAGGGTATTCTTATTACCTCCGATGCCGATATAACGGCCTATTATGAGGTGGCCAACGGAGTTAATCCCGATAAGTTTACCCTGAAAGGACACAATGGTATAGGTAACGAGTTCTTTATACCTTCTCAAAATACCTTTCGAAATAAGCCGTTGAATCCAATTGGTGATGAAAAGGTAGATATTGTGGCCACAATGGATAACACAACCATTACCATTATACCAACAGTTGCTGTAGTTGGCCATCCTGCCAATAAGCCTTATACTATCGTCTTAAATAGAGCTCAGACTTATTGTATTGAAAATATCAATGATAGTGACGCTTCCTCTTCATTGGCAGGCACTCATATTTCTTCCGATAAAAGCATTGCTGTTACCATAAGTGATGACAGTGTATGGCAAGGTAACGGTTTTGGTCCCTACGATTTGATTGGGGATCAGTTAATTCCAACGGCTGTCATCGGTACTGAATACATTGCTGTTAATACGAATCCTGATGACCGTACCATCAATAAATTGTATGTATTGGCCACTCAGGACGATACTTATGTTAGTGTTATCTATCAGTCCCAACGCATGGTGAAGCACTTAAATATGGGCGAGCAACTGGATTTGGATATTGAAGGAAATGCATTGTATGTGGAGGCAGATAAGCCGGTATACGCCTATCAGCTGGCCAGTTTGTGGAACAAGAGTGGAAATGAGATGGGAAGTGCTGTACTGCCCAGTGCCAGCTGTACGGGCTCTCGTACAGTTAGTTTCGTGCGTACCTTTACCCTCGACTTTTGGGTGCAGTTGCTAGCGCAACAAAAGGACTTGAATAATTTTGTGTTACGTAATCAGAGTGGTACCGTCCTCAATGACTTAAACAGCCTTGCGTGGGAAAAGGTAGAGGGTACGGGGGCAGATGGTGCCAATGAAACCTGGTATAGTGCTATTATAAAGCTTGATATAACCACCGGATCGCCTCACACCATTGAAAATACCGGGGGGCTGTTTCACATGAGTGTGCTGGACGAAAATCAGGGCAGTGTGAGCTATGGTTATTTTTCTTCCTTTGGTCAGCTAAGGGTCGAAGGACTTAATCAGGGCTGTCAGGGCGATGCAATTGTGCTGAGTACAACTACACCCATGAAAAGCTATAACTGGTTCTCTGATTATAGTCCCAACACGGTGTTGTCCGACGAAGCTACGTTAAGTGTAACACAATCGGGGCGCTATTGGGTAACTGCCGAGGTAAATTTTGGCGGATGTAAACAGACTGACAGTATTGCCGTGGAATTTAAGATGCCGGAATTTGATTTGGGACCTGATACCATCGTATGCCCTGGAGAAACTGTTAATATAACAGTTCCCGATGGATTGGGTAGTTACGAATGGTCCGATGGCTCATCGGATAATACCAATGCTGTTAGCGTGGCCGAAAATGAAACAAAAGAGGTGTGGCTAACCGTGACCGACGAGCTAAACTGTGCCAATACCGACCGTAAGCAGGTTGCTACCCATTCCTTACCTAATATTTCACTGTATTCAAATGCTGTTTGCATGGGTGAGCGTGTCGTGGCCGATACCACTAATATTGAACGTTTTGAGTGGTCGTTAAACGGCACGGTGTTAAATATTGATCAAACACAGAATTTCATTGAGCCCAAAGTATCAGGAAGCTATCAACTTACTGTCTGGGGTGCCGAGGGTTGTTCTGTAAGCGAAACATTTGACATCACGGTACATCCTTTACCATCCTTTACCATGGCCGATCAATTGGGATGTTTGGCAGGCACTACCACTATTGAATCACCACTTAAGGGGGCTGGCTATTCCTACAAGTGGTCCGATGGTAGTACCGGCAGTAACCTGGATGTAAACGTAGCCGGTGATTACAGCCTCGAAATAACTGATGCCAATGGATGTGCTGCAAGTGATGATTTTCACTTTGATTTTTTACCTCCCAAACCCTTTGATTTAGGCGAAGACCGTGAAGAGTGTGCCGGCATTACATTAACGATCAATCAAGGAAGTGATTATAGCGATTATAAGTGGAGTTTTCAGAAGGAGGGTGTTGGAGATATCAGCGAGATTCCGGGAGCAACCGATTCGATGTATAAAATTGAAAATGCCACCCCTGAAAATAGCGGCCGCTATTATGTAACGGCTATTGATAGAGATGGTTGTGCATTGGCGTCTGATGTACGTGTTTCATTTGTTGACGCGCCCGATCCTACGGTTTGGATCGATCAGGCACTTTGTGAAGGAAAGGAGATCACGGTTTCTGTATCAAGTGGATATGAGAATTACAGATGGTGGCGCGAAGATTTAATTACGGGTGATAGAACAGCGTTAAGCACCTTTAATGATGCATCAAAAATATTAGTTTCTCAGGATGGGAAATACGAAGTGGAAGCGGTGATAGGCGGTTGTCAAAAAGTGAATGAAATTAAAGTACTGGAGCATGCTAATCCTAGCGTCTCGTTGGTAGCCCCGGATAATAAGTGTTCCGAGACGACTGCAATTGTAAGTGTCGATAGTTTTACGCCTGGTAGCGGTGCCTTCGATTATTTGGTGTTTGATGGTGGCTTACGCCGCTACACCGATTGGAAGACTGCGGAGCTGGAAATAGAGCAAGCCGGTACCTACAGGGTAGAAGCTTTCGACGAGTATGGCTGTTCAGCAATTGCTTCCGTGGATGTGGGAACTTACGCGACTACTTCAATAGAACTACCGGAGCAATCATCAACCTGCGAAAACGTGGCACTTGTTCTGTCCAACCCCGTTGCCACAGCACGCAGCTATGATTGGTATAAAATTACAGCTGAAAGTGATCAGCTTGTGGCAAGCAACACCGCTTTGTTAACAACAGAATCAGGTTCTTATCGCCTTGTTGTAGAGGATGCTAATGGCTGCATGAATTCTGATACGGCAGTGGTGAGGGCTCTGCCGGTGCCGGCCATTGAGTTAGGTGTCGACCGTGAGATGTGTGCCGGCGATACCATCGTATTAGAAATTGATGATGCTTATGCCGGCTATCGTTGGAATGGTAATGACAACCTTAATAAGCCTTACCTGGCAGTGACAGTTAGCAATAATTACTCGGTGGAAGTGACTAATGAGCACGGCTGTAAGGCCCAGGATGCCGTTCAGGTTGTAGTGAATCCATTGCCTGTTTTGCATGTTAATGATGTTTCAACGTGTAGTGGTGAGTTGGGCACACTGACAGTGCCTGCCGGACTTAGTAATTTTTACTGGTCCAATGGTGCCACAACACCTTCCATCACCGTTACCCGCGGTCTTTATACTCTCACCGCCAAGTCTGACAGAGGCTGCGTTGGTGAAACAAACGCCCGCGTAAATTGGTATCCGGTGCCCGATGTGTATATTGGGCCGGACACCGCCATCTGCCCCGTTGATACGCTTCTCTTAACTGCCAACGGTAATTTCGATTATTACGAATGGCACAATGGCGATACGGGCCCCGTTTCAATGGCAAACATTGCCGATACGGTTAATGTGGTAAAGGTGCGTGATGAACATGGCTGCTGGGGCTTTGATACCCGAATGGTATATACCCTGCCGGCGCCCGACTATGAACTGTGCCCCGATACCGCATTGTGCGAGGGAGACTCTATTATGCTTGATGCAGGCTATGACTATCTGGCATATCGTTGGTTTGATGGTAGTCCATTTCCGACCTATCATGTGAAGGAGCCCGGAGAATATTGGGTGCGTGTGCTCGATGGCTGCTTTTGGTTGCAGGATACAACAGCGATATTGTTTAACGAATCCCCCATTATCGCGCAGCTGGATACTACCATATACGGACAGGTGGGAGTGCTTGCCCAAGGAGGTACTGAGCCCTATCGTTACGCCATTAATGAGGATAACTGGCAGGAGAGTAATGTATTTAAAGATCTTGATAATGGAAGTTATATATTGCAGGTGCAGGATGCTAATACTTGTATGGCAGTAGACACTGTAATGTTAAATGATCTAGTTGATATTACCGTTCCTAACTTTGTTACGCCTAACAACGATGGCTTTAATGATCGCTGGGAGATTGATGGGCTGGATAAATTTCCTGATTCTGTGATAAAAATTTATGATCGCTTTGGTAAACTGTTAGTTGAGTACAAAGCCTCGGAGGAGGGCTGGAACGGTGAGTACCTGGGACGGCCGGCTCCTTCCGATGCTTATTGGTATGTAATAGAAGTAGTGCCGTTAAAAAAAATGTTGAAAGGTCATATAACTCTTAAGCGATAGCGGTATGATGAAGCGATTATTGTTGCTCATAAGTTGTGTAGTAGCTTTTACTTCAGTGGGGGCTCAAAAGTACTATATTACTAATCAGTATGTTTACGATTTGTATTTAATGAATCCGGCAGCTGCAGGTTTCTACAAGGGATGCTATGAGTTTAGTGGTTATTACCAAAAGCAGTGGTTTGGCATGGAGCAGGCACCTACCACACAGGTTCTCAGTTTTCAGGGGCCTTTAACTCAAAAGCTGGGTATCGGTAGTTATTTTTATAACGATCGCAATGGTTTTTATAGCGAGTTGGGTTTGCAGGCCTCCCTGTCCTACGAGGTGATGTTGATAAAAGACCGTAAGCGCACGGCATCCATGACCTTCGGTATGTCGCTGAATGTGGAGCAGAGTGCTGTTGATCAGGGTGATCTTACGGAGGGCGCCTTTGATGATCCGGCGCTGAGTGGCGCCAACGAAAGCGGATGGGGCTTTAATGGCAATGCCGGTATGCTGTTTAAATACAACGATTATCATCTTGGTTTTGCAGTGACCAATATCCTGCCACAAAACAACAAGATGTACCAAAATGAATATGAACCCGAACTTACTTCCGATATTCATTTGCATGCGGGGACAACCTATAAAATTGCCGATCGAGATATTTTTCTGGAGCCATTGGTCATGTACCGCCGCAATATGCAGGTGAACAGTAAGCTCGATTTAACGGCCAAGGCCACTTTTCCAACGCCTGATCCCGATTTTTCATTTTGGGGATTGATTGCTTACCGCCGTACCATGGACGATCAGTTTGGTAAAAGTCTTGGATTGGGAACTACCGCTGGCGTTCAGTTTAATAACATTATTGTTGGACTTGAGTTTCAGGCGGGTTTAACAGGTGCACAGCGCGATTATGGAAGTGCCTATCAGTTGATCTTGAAATACCGTCTCTGTCGTGATAAATCTAAGGGAGCAATTCCTTGTTCTGAAGCAAGCCGACTCGAAAGGAGCAGGCCGTCGAAGCGACGATAGGAACGGGGAGGGTGTTTTTTATTGTTTAGTGACTTATTAATGCTATTTTTGATAGTCCTACGCACACTTAAACCTTATGCAAATTGGCCAGGCCATAGTCGTATGTATTCTTTTCTTTTCCTTCACTGCCCAAGGACAGGATAAGGTGTATGCCTATGATGATATGATTAAGGGCTTTGAAAACAGGGCTGTTAACATCCCCGTTTTAAATAATGATTTTGGCTTGACGAAGGGCATTGCCGGCTTTCGCATAAGCGAGCCAGCTGTGAACGGAGCGGCCATTATAGAGGATGATAACACCATCACCTTTATTCCCGATCGTTCTTTTGCCGGTAAGGATGAGTTTATCTACGAGGTGTGCAACACGGATGGCAGCTGCGATGAGGCCATTGTTTTTGTGGAAATTGAAGATGTGGACTTTATTCCTGAAGCGCATAATGATACTTTTACATACCTGCATGGTAGTGTTCTGCTTGTTGATTTTATAGCTAACGACCTGATAGAAGGGGATGAGCCCATTTCTATAAGTATCGAAGGCAAGCTATGGCAAGGCAATTATATTCTGAATGAGGATAACACTATGGAGTTATCCTTCGAGCGCCGATTTGTGGGTACCGACTCCCTTGACTATATTCTTTGTGATGCCGATAATGATTGTAGCCGGGCACGTATTATGATTGATGTGCGCCATAGTGGCGATGTGGCTTTTTACCTTCCCGAAGGATTTTCACCCAATGGCGATGGTATTAATGATACCTTTTTCGTGCCCGATTTCACTACCTACCGGGGGATTAGTATCAGCATAGCCGATGCATGGGGTAGCCTTGTTTATCAGCAAGATGATTATCAGAATGATTGGAATGGCGTGGCGAACCAGGGCCGAAATAAAGGGCAACACGTACCAGCGGGTACTTATTACTACTGCATTAATATCGAGGGTGTTTCAGAAACAATAACAGGCTTTGTATATGTGGCCAGGTAATTGCATATATAAAGTTTTGATGCATAGCAGGCAATTTTGTTTGTTCTGTGTGCTGCTCATGTCTCTGAATATATTTGCGCAAGGGGATGGGATCACCACGCAATATATGAATTCACAATTAATGATTAATCCGGCCTATGCCGGGGTGCGCAATGCCTTTAGTGTGCATCTGCTCGCCCGTCAGCAGTGGGTAGGCATGGAGGGAGCCCCTGCAACGTATTCCATCAGCATGCATACGCCCCTGAACGATCGTATGGCCTCGCTAGGTGCAAGTTTGCTCCACTATCAGAGTGGTCCCATCAACCACAGTGAGTTCAGTGCCATGTACAGCTATATGCTGCGTATTAATCATCAGCTGTTCCTCTCTTTGGGCCTGAGTGCGCAATGTAACTATTACCATCTTGGTCTTTCATCGCTTGAGTTAATAGAGGAGAATGACCCAAGCTTTATGCACAAGTTTGGTAATGGCGTGAAGCCTAATTTTGGTGTGGGAGTGTTTTTGTTTTCCCCACACTTTTATTTAGGTCTTTCAATGCCTAAGGTCATGAATAGCAGACTGAAATTGAAAGAAAATGATGCCCTGGTGCTGGAGTCAGTACACACGGCATATCTCACATCGGGTTATGCTTTTAGTATCAATAAGAGTGCTTATCTAAAGCCTTCTTTTGTTGTTCGTTATCGCAGCCAGGCAAGCCCCCTGGGGGATATGAATATTCAGTTTATGTATAAAAATATATTTTGGCTGGGCACATCTTATCGCACTAACGATACCATGGCAGCCCTGGCAAATATTCAACTGGGTGAGGCTTTAAGCGTGTGTTATTCTTATGATTTTGCCATTGGCAATAGTCCTCGGTTTGGGAGTGGCACTCATGAGGTGGCGCTTGTTTTCGACAGCCATAAATTAATTAAGCGTAACCGTGACCGACAATTCAGGCGTAAAAAAGTGGCAAAAAAGGAGGAGAACAAAGCCCTGCATTCCATACGTTATTTTTAGATAAAAAAAAATGCCGGGGTTGCCGGCATTGAGTTATTGAGTTGTCATGAATTTATTGTTTGAGCGTGTACTATCTTAGCGCCATCAATATGTTATTATCAATTTCTAATTCAATGGTTTTAATACCTTCTACAATACTAAGCTCCATGCTGTATTTATAGAGGCTGGTCATCCATCCTTCCAGCTCAAGTGTCTCATCAGTTGCGGCCATCAGGTATTCGGGCGAGGTGCTAAAAAATTCATCCAGACTGGTCATCCATGGTTCAATGTCAAGCGGATACTCTTCAACCACATTGCTGGCTCTTGGTGCGTTTTTGTCATTAGAGGCCAATAATTCCTTTTCTTCAAACTGATAGCTGTCCATGCTTGTCATCCAATCCTCAACTGCTGTATCGTAATCTTCAGTGTTGTACGACGACAAGTCCATCATCCACTCTTCCAAGGCAATTTCTTCATTTTCTTCCAATGTAATGTAGTTTTCTAAGTCTGTCATCCAGGCTTCTGTTTCCAGTTGGGGTTCTTCAGCGGCAAAGCTCTGCATATCGGTCATCCATGCCTCAATACTTAATTCCATTTCGTAATCGGGTATATCAACAGCTATTGGATTGGCATTCAGGTTAAAGCTCATGGTAAGAACAAGAAAGAATACACTTGAAACAACTACTGCGCGGTTTACTCTACTTAAAGTTTTCATGACAATGTTTTTTAGTAATTAACAACGCTTCAAGTACTTCAATTGATGTGCCGAAATTTGTAAGTGCCTAATAGATAGCAACTAGGGTGTAATAAGAGATGAATTAATCTTTTATTATTGACCGCATGCGTAACAGTAGGGTGTTCGAAAGTGAACAGGGATGCATTTGTAAACAGGAATTTATGGACACCGGATGTCGAATGGACTTTATTTGGGTTGTGATGCTTCAACAATTTATCGTACTTTTGCTTGTTGTAAATGCATATTGGCGTATGTATTGATGCAAAAAACAATTAAAGCAGTAAATAAATAGTAGATATGAAAACAGCAGAAATTCATACGGAAAAGGGCATCATGAAGGTGGAATTCTATGAGAATGATGCACCCAAAACAGTAGATAATTTTATTAAGCTTGCCAAGGAAGGATTTTACGATGGCTTATCTTTTCACCGGGTGATACCTGATTTTGTGATTCAGGGAGGTTGTCCTCATTCACGCGATAAGAGTAGTCCAAGAGCCGGAACAGGAGGTCCCGGATATAGCATTGATTGTGAGCTGGATGGTGATAATCAATATCACGATCGCGGTGTTTTGTCCATGGCACATGCAGGACGTAACACTGGTGGATCGCAGTTTTTTATATGTCACGGACGTGAAAATACCCAACATCTCGATCGTCAGCACACTTGCTTTGGTAAAGTGGTTGATGGTTTGGATGTGATAGACGATATTCGTCAGGGAGATGAGATAATTAAAATTGTAGTAAACGAATAGTAGCCCGTAGTATGAATTTTGAAATATCAGGAAGCGTCATCGTTAAGGATGACATACAGGAAATAAGTGCCAGCTTTAAAAAACGTGAGTTTGTGATAGAAGTTGTGAATGAGCGCAATTCAGATTGGAATGACTTTGTTAAGTTTCAGCTGACTCAGGATCGATGCAGCTTATTGGATCCCATTCAGTTGGGCGACCAAATTAAAGTAAACTTCAATATTCGTGGTCGTAAGTGGGAAAAGAATGGTCGTGTGAATTATTTCTCTAACCTGGAAGCATGGCGTATCGAGAAGGAGGAGGCAGCTTTGCCACCCGATGCTCCTGCGCCTTCATTCAGTGAAGCCGATATACCGCCGGCAAGCCCCGAAGAAGACTTGCCCTTCTAATAACATACAAATCCTGAGCCGTCCGGTTCAGGATTTTTTTATTCCCAATTATGGATTAATATACCGGAAATGACACGAAGCAATGAGAAGTTTCAGATGGGAAAGGTGAGCCTGCTTACCTTGGCTCATTTTTTTCACGATGTTTACACCGCTTTTTTAGCACCACTCTTACCGTTACTGCGCGACACGATGGGCATCAGTCTTACTTTCGCGGGTTTGTTATCCGTTGTGCAACGTTTGCCTACACTGTTTAATCCACTAGTGGGTATGCTTGCCGAACGCACCCGGGCCCGCTATTTTGTTATCTTCACACCGGCTCTCACAGCCATAGCCATGAGTTTAGTGCCAGTGGCACCCAACAAAATTACCCTGGTGTTTTTAGTGCTGTTGAGTGGTGTTAGTAGCTCTTTTTTTCATGTGCCCTCACCAGTGATGATGCGCAAGGTATCCGGCAAGCGTGTGGGTATGGGTATGAGCTTTTATATGGTGGGTGGAGAGCTGGCACGTTCGGCAGGTCCCGTAGCAGTGCTGGGTGCCGTTGAGCTATGGGGCTTGCAGGGTGTCACCTATTTTATCCCCACCGGCATATTGGCTTCTACTTTGCTTTACTTCAGGTTGAAAGATATTGCTATTGCTGAGGATGTACATAGTGCCGGGCGACTGGAGTACTTAAAAACTTTTCGTAATGTATTTCCACTGGTGGCCAGTATTGCGCTGATTATAGCTTTCCGGGCAGCCATGAAGTCGGCGCTTACTTTCTATCTGCCCATATTTTTGAAGAGTAGGGGCGAATCCTTATGGTTTGCCGGTATTGCTTTGTCCATATTGCAAGCAGCAGGGGTGGTAGGTACTTTTTTTGCCGGTACCATATCTGATAAAATAGGTCGTCGTAGCACTTTACTGATAGCATGTGTGGGGGCACCCGTATTTTTTTACGCCTTTTTATACAGTGGAGGATGGCTGCAAATAGTCATGCTGATAATCACCGGGCTATTTGTATTTTCTACCGGCCCGGTGTTTCTGGCCATTGTTAATGAATATAAAACGCAGCACAATAACTTTGTTAATGCCGTGTATATGTCTACAACCTTTTTGATTGGGGCGGTAATGGTTATGCTGGTTGGCTTAATGGGCGATTATCTTAGTCTTGAGCTGACTTATAAAATTGCCGGTGCACTTGCTTTTCTGTCGGTTCCAGTAGTGCTTCGTATGCCAAAGAAGTAAGCTCCTATTAAAGGCGCTTACTTTCGTTCAGATGGGGACTGGGCACGTGAATGGTGTGCTCTATGATATGATCCAGTTGCTTGATAAAGCGATCCTTATCACGGTTTAGTCCGCCTTTAAAAACCAAATAGTTAGAGGCATGGTCACTCCTGAATACGGTTTGCTCCAGTTCGAGCTTACTCAGAAGCAGCCGCATCTCCTTGAGCATTTCTAGCTGCGATAAAGGTTCAAAATTGGCATTTACCCGTGCTCTAAAGTGCTCATATCCATACGGGAAAGAGATCACCAGCAAGGCCAGTATGTCGGGCTGTATCTTGTTTAATAAGGCGGCCGACGAAAGGGCATGATTCAATGTGTGTTGCTTGCCACCCAGCCCATTCAAAATCATTACCGATAGCCTAAAGCCTGCCGCTTTGGCTTTGATGCACGCCTTGGCTTGTATCTCTGCTGATACACCTTTGTTCATGAGTTTTAGCACTGCATCATCGCCTGACTCCAAGCCGATGTATAGTAGATCTAGTCCGGTGGCTTTAATTTCATTAAGTTGTTCGGGCGAGAAACGCATTAATTCACGCGAGGAAGCGTAAGTAGAGATGCGTTGTAGGGCCGGAAAACCTTCCTTGATGAGCTTAATAGCCTTTAGCATGGTGTGGTAATCAACTGTAAAGAGATCGCCATCGCCAATAAAAACCCGCTTGGTGGCAGGATACATACCGGATAAAAGAATGATCTCCTTCTTGATGGTACTCAATGATTTAACAGAATACGACTTGCTGGTGTACATTTCGCAAAAGTTACACTGATTCCATTTGCAGCCATGCGTGATCTGCAAAATAACTGAATTCGCCTCCGAAGGGGGGCGGAATACGGGTTCGTTATAAACTAAAAAAGACTCGTTCATCAGTACAAAAGTAATAAAACAAAGGCGATAAAGGAGCACGTTTTTATGGGCTCGTCCTTTTTAACTTGGGTTGGTGAACAGATACGGCAAAATAGATGCTTCGAAGTCCTTTAGAGTCAGCTCACAATTTTTATTTAGCAAGGCACAATGATTTCACAATTTTTTCAAAAAAGAAGATGAAGCAGTTAATTTGTCCTTCAATGTTTAAAATTGAAACTCTCGCTTATTTTGAGCATTTAGTTTACCTAAACTCTTAATCAAACCTTGAATTCCCATGCTTTCTCAGTTGGTAAAGTTTCGTGTTTGATTGAGCGCAATAATAAATATCCGTTTTTTACTGGGTAACCGTTATGCTTCAGTATGCTTTAAATGAGTTATATTACTTAGTATTCAATGCGCCTCCCCGTTTTCGCTCGTGCAAAATGCCATCGGTCGAGGCGGCAGCCTTTACTTTTTCTATCTCATCTTTAATGTGTTGAATTTCTTTCAGTACAAAAGAAATTTCATAGCCGTCGCGGATGGCTTCTTTGTCGAATTTCTCCATGACGATGTAGTAGTATTTTTTACCGCGAAACTGCACTTTCAGTGACTGGTCGGCATTGCTGGCAATAAAATCGATGACCCCATTGTCTTTGCCATCTTTAAAATTAATTACCTCCCAATGGTTTTCGCCGTCTTCGAAATGGCGGTTGTTAAAACCATCCTCAGGTACTACTTCACTTAAGACATTGTTACCGCTAAAATATACTTTTATTTGATCGTGATAAATGCGCTCGGTGCCGGTATAACGACTTGATATATAAAAGTTACCCTCCAAATCAAGGTGAGCCCGCAAGTAGGTGCGTGCATAGGAGTTCTCGGGTTTCTGACGCTTATGAATCAGGATCTTTTTCTTGCCGTAATCATCCGAGATAATAAAATTTTTCATTAGCGGATTTAACTCGGCTTCTTTTAGGTGAAGCATGCTATCGAGGAAGGCCATGCTTTGCTTTTGTTCTTCTATGCGAATCTGTCGCAGCAGATCCTGCCCCCTTGTGATAAACTCAATTTGACCAGGATAGAGCTCTTCTATGGAGTCGATTTCCAGCTTCGCATCATTAAATTTTTTACCGGCAAACAGTTGCTCGGCTCTTTCAAGTTTTTCCCGAGCCAATTCTTCTTTGTTGGGGCCACAAGCTGTTGCTGTGAAAATGATTAAGGTTGTAAAAACAAGTAGTGCCTTCATTGTAATTAGTATTTGCTACTCAAAAATAAGAAGAAATTTTGAGCTTATCGCACGATGAAGGCTACTACACTAAAGACACAAGCTATACTTTGGGTAGTTGATAACAGTAATGCAGCTGAGTTTCGTAGAGGGTACCAAAGCTATTTGGGTCTATTTTCCCAAAGTCGCCTGTGTTTCGCGTTGTTTGTAACGGGTGTTTAATGTAAAGTCAATTGAGTAGCTCCAGATCTTTTACGGTAACGTGGGTAGATGCTTTAATGCTGCCATCTTTCGACTGATAACCCTCGCTGCCGGGTATTCCCTCAATCAGTACTTTTTTGCCTTTTTTCAGGAACTCAGCGATTTTTGTGCTCTGGTTTTCGTTACGCCACATCGTGGCTCTGATCCACTCAGTGCGCTCTACCTTTTCGCCCTTGGAGTTTTTGTAATCCATGGAAACGGCCACATCAAAATTGATGGCTTTTCGGTTTCCCACATCTTTTATTTTGGCATCGTTGCCTACTGTGCCATTTAAAAATAATTTTAACATCTTTCTCAGATTTAATTAGGAATAATATTTCCAATAAAGTTACTGAGTGCTGTAATTAAAGTCAACTAAATGAGGATGTTGATTGGTGATAATCAGTGTTGTAGTGAAGGTGGCTTTTCTATTGGGCCTTACTCCAATGCTTATCGGATGACAGCGTAGACAACTGATCATTTTGTCATTCGATAAGGCTCAAGAATACATTCGACGTATAGTAGTATGTTTTGAAAGCTTCCTATTAATAAGCTCTTTACGGAGCGGTTCATAGATAAGTGCCTTATAATAGAGAACCGTTCCGTAAAATATCATGAAGGCTCTACTAATGATCCTTTTGTCCTTCTTCGGCTATTAGTTTTTTTGTAGACAGCAGACCGCAGGCCGCGTAAATGTCTTCACCACGCGATTTGCGGATGGTGGTGGTAATCCCTTTCTGCGATAGCTTGTCGCGGAACATTTCCATGGTCTTGTAGTCGCTGCCCTGCAGAGGTGAGTTGGGTATGGGATGAAAATGAATCAGGTTAACACGGCATTTTATGCCATTGAGCAATTGTAACATCCCTTTAACGTGCTGTGGGCTATCGTTCACGCCTTTAAACATGATGTATTCGAAGGATATGCGACGCTGGCGGCCAAAATCATAATCTTTCAGTGCGGCTACTACTTTTTCGGCCGTGTACACATTTTCGATGGGCATTAACTGTTTTCGCTCTTCATTAAAGGGCGAGTGCAGGCTGATGGCAAGGTGGGCTTCTGACTCTTCGATGAAGCGGCGCATGGCAGGTACTACGCCAATGGTGGATACATTGATACGTCGCGGACTCCAGCCATAACCCCAGTCGGAGGTGATGATTTCCAGACTTTTCATCACATTATCGATGTTATCCATGGGTTCGCCCATGCCCATGTACACCAGGTTGGTCAAGGTATCACGTTCAGGCAGACTGGCAATTTGATTTAGAATTTCGCCGGTGCTCAGGTTTTTCTGAAAGCCTTGTCGTGCAGTCATGCAGAAGAGACAGCCCATTTTGCAACCCACCTGCGATGATAAGCACAGTGTATTGCGCTTCTCTTCGGGCAGATAGGCTGCCTCGATAAATTGTTTGTCGTTGGTCTGAAACAGGTATTTTTTGGTGCCATCCACCGATTCCTGATAAGATTGGGGCGGCGTTAAGCCCATTTCATATTTTTCATTGAGCAGTATGCGGGCTTTTTTCGATAGGTTGCTCATCTCATCAATGGTGCTCACATGTTTTTGATACAGCCAGTTGGCTATCTGCTTGGCTGTGAAGGCCGGTAGCCCCAATTCACTCACAACCGTTTTTAACTCACTGAGTGTTTTCCCGTATAATGCCGCTTTGCTCATCTCTAAAAATATATTTCAGCTACAATGTTATCAAATGGTACGCCCCGGGCAATTAATATCTCCCGCACATCAATCACCATCTCTGAACCACCGCAAAGATAGTATTTATTATTGGTCGGTAGGTTTTCAGCCGTCTGCAGATAATTGGTGAGGCGACCGCTGTTTACTTTCTCACTGCTTTCTGTGGTGCAGAAACGCAGGTAGTTCTCGCCCAGCTCTTGCTCAAAATAGTCTTGAAAGTAAAATTTATCAAGGGTGCGTGCGCCGTGCAGCAAGGTTATATCATTGGCCATGCCTGATTTGGCCAGGGCAATAAACGGAGCGATGCCGGTGCCTGTGGCAATCCAGGTAGCGGGTTTTTCCTGGCACAAAAACTTGCCGAAAGGATCCGATCTGTAAACCGTTTGGCCAGCTTCTATCTGCGACAGGGGAGGTGTTAGTTCTCCCATGGGTTTCACATCAAATAATATGCTCAAATAAGGATCATTTTGTCCGGAGGCTATGGAGTAGAGGCGAGGCTCATCATCGGTATGCAAGGCCAGCGCGATTACTTGTCCGGCCTGAAAATTAAAGTTACGTTCCAGTTTAATGCAGTGTACGCCATCGTTTAGCACGGTGTTGCTGATTACTTTAGTGGCTTTTAATGTTCTGCGTTTTTGCGTCTTCATTGTATTGGTTTTGTATGAAACATCGCTTGCTGATGATTGTTTGCCATGCCACGAAAAAACAAAGGCAACCCTTGTCAGAGTTGCCTTGTTTCAAATTAATATGCTTGTCTGCTTATTTCAGTTCGATCAATGCTTCACCCGTCATATCAGCGGGTTTTTCAACATCCATTAAACGCAACAATGAAGGGGCTACATCGGCCAGGATACCATCTTTTACGGTTCCTTCACGCTCTGTTACCCAAATAAACGGAACCGGGTTAAGAGAGTGTGCCGTGTTGGGCGATCCATCTGCATTAATGGCATTATCTGCATTTCCGTGGTCGGCAATAATAATGGCTTCGTAACCGTTGGCCTTGGCCGCTTCAACAGTTGCCTCCAGGCACTCATCAACCGCCTTTACCGCTTTCATAATGGCATCGTACTCGCCGGTGTGTCCCACCATATCGCCATTGGCATAGTTAAGTGCGATAAAATCATATTTGTTCTGATTCAGTTCAGCCACGATCTTATCTTTCACCTCATAGGCGCTCATCTCGGGTTGTAAGTCATAGGTAGCTACCTTGGGTGAGTTCACCAGAATGCGGTCTTCGCCTTCGTAAACGGCTTCGCGACCCCCGGAGAAGAAGAAGGTAACGTGTGCATATTTTTCAGTTTCGGCAATGCGCAGCTGCTTAAGGCCGTTGTTGGCCACCACCTCACCAATAGTATTGGATACATTATCCTTGTCAAATAATATGTGCATGCCTTTGAAAGTGGCATCGTAAGGTGTCATGGTGCAGTAATGCAAAGGAATGGTGTGCATACCTTCTTCGGGCATATCCTGCTGTGTTAGCACCTGCGTGATTTCGCGGGCACGGTCGTTGCGGAAGTTAAAGAATACCACCACATCGCCCTCCTGAATGGTGCCTACCTGCTTGCCATTGGCATCAACATGGCTGATGGCCTTGATGAATTCGTCAGTTACCCCTTCGTTGTAAGATGCCTCAATGGCAGAAAGTACGTCGGTAGTAGCGGTGCCGGTGCCTTTTACCATTAGGTCATAGGCTTCTTTTACACGCTCCCAGCGCTTATCGCGATCCATGGCGTAGTAGCGACCAATTACTGATGCCACCTGACCACCTGACTGCTTCATGTGTTCAAGTAACTCTCCCATAAAGCCTTTCCCGCTCTTGGGGTCGGTGTCGCGTCCGTCCATAAAAGCATGCACAAAGGCACGCTCTTCAATGCCATATTCTTTAGCGATGTCCAGCAATTTATACAGGTGCTCCTGGCTGGAGTGAACGCCACCTTTAGAGAGCAAGCCCAGGAAGTGAATGTTTTTACCGTTTTCTTTGGCATAAGAATAGGCCTTAACCACTTCGGGGTTTTGAGCGATGCTGCCATCTGCACAGGCACGGTTAATCTTAACCAAATCCTGATAAACAACACGTCCGGCACCAATATTCAGGTGTCCCACCTCACTATTTCCCATTTGACCGTCGGGCAATCCTACGTTCTCACCCGAAGCTTGCAGCTTTGAGTTAGGGTAATTTTTTACGAGGCTATCAAAATAGGGTGTTTCACCGGTGAAGATACCGTCTGCCTTAGAGTGATCTCCGTATCCCCATCCATCGAGGATAATCAAAATCGTTTTCTTGCTCATCTGATAATATTTTAAACTTTTGTGTATTGACTCAATTATGGTCTGTTAAAACGGCGCAAAAATAACTAATTTAACAGGAAATGAAAAGGAATGACTGCGTCGTCTGACCTTATTCAACTATCTAAAAGTAAACAAGCAATGGCTCGTATGGTTTATGGGGCATAAAGTGAGAAACGTTAAAAAAGTCTAATGTTAACAAGGCTTCGTGCCAAAGTGAGGCGAAACGGCTCTTTGGTTTATTACTTACCCGGTGTGGGTACCGACTTGTCTATGTCTATGTCACCCATCACAAAGTGCTTTGGCCCTAGCTTCAGGTCACTGTTGAGCATTTCGTCCCAACTGACTGTTTTACCACTGTAGGCCGATACACGTCCCATGATTGCAGTTAAGGTGGCTTCGGCAATATGCTTGGTTTCGTTGATGGGTTTTTTGTTGCGTATAGCACTTACCAGATCGATGTGTTCCTGAGTAAAGGCGCGCCAGAAGAAGTGCCAACGATCTTTTTCCTGTGCTTCCGTCAGTGGATATTTCCATCTCACCTCACCCTGCGGATTGAAGATGGTGTTTTCGCAATTGGTGTAGCCATTGGTGCCCCGCAAATGGTCGCTCACATTGGTGTCGCACCCGTTAATCTGACGGCACATACTGTGTACATGCACCCGGTTGGGATACACATAATCTACGCTGAAATTATCGTATTGATCGCCCGTTGTTCGTCGTTGCCGGCTGCCAAAACCCGTTGCTTTTTCGGGTGTTGCGCCAATGTACCAGTTCATCAGATCCAGATTGTGAATATGCTGCTCTACAATGTGATCGCCCGATAGCCAACACCAATTGACCCAATTGCGCAGCATGGCTTCCATTTCGCTCCATTCAGCATGGGGATTTACATGCCATAGCTTGCCTTGGTTATAATAGCAGTTGCCTGCGGTAATTTCGCCAATGGCTCCTTGCTGTATTTTTTGATAGGTGGCCAGATAATCTTCCTGGTGCCGCTTGATGGTGCCGGTAACTACCGATAGTCCCATCTCCTGCGAGCGTATGCCGTTAATGAGGATGCTACGCACACCGGCAGGATCAACAGCTATGGGTTTTTCCATAAAAATATGCTTACCGGCTTTCACCGCTGCTTCAAAGTGCTGTGGCCTGAAAAAGGGAGGTGTCGCCATTAGCACAATATCAACGCCTGCATCAATCACTTTTTCATAAGCATCAAAGCCCACAAAGCATTTCTCTGAATCGATCTCAATACCCCTTTCTTTTTTCAGGTTGGTGCGGCAGTTCTGTAGTTTATCCTCAAACACATCGCCCAGAGCCACCAGTTCCAGTGAAGGTCCGGCATCCAGAAAATTTATGGCAGCGCCTGTTCCCCTCGCACCACAGCCAATAAGTCCGGCCTTCAGTACAGGGCCATCGGGTGCCGATGAGGGCAGGGGCGTTGCCCGGTTAGATTGACGACAGCTGAGGGCGCCGGCAGCCAGGCTAAATCCGGTGGCCAGCAGACCTTTATTGATAAAATCGCGACGATTATGCTTGTTCATAATGATTATTTTACGTTTGTCGGATAACTTAATACTACCCTAAATCCCACATCGTTACAGTCGGAATACCACCAGATGCTTTTGGGTATCTGCGGATCGGTCTTTAGCCAGTTATCATGTTGGGTTGGCTCTCGCATGGAGGGCGATAAGGTATTTGGATCTGACTTGAACGATCCGCCTTTGATAACAAATTCGTTGCTGCCCTTACTGTAAACATCGCTACAGAATTCCTTGACGTTGCCAAACAGGTGGCGGGCACCAATGCCATCGGCTTCCACCGCCTGTGGGGGTAGGGTTGATGTACCGTTGGTATTCACATATTGCGTGTCTGGTTTAAGTTGGGCAAATGCTTTGGTGGCAGCGTATTCCCATTCGGCTTCGGTGGGTAAGCGGTATTTTTTACCTGTTTTTGCTGATAGCCATTGGCAATAGACTGTAGCAGCATGGTGTGTCATGGTAATGGCAGGGCGCTGGCCAAGTCCCCATCCTTGATCGGGATTACCCCAGGGAGGTGTGGCGCCCGAAATACCGTCCAGTTTTGTATTTTCGCTTCGCCCTTCCGCCTCTGTTTCGGATAAAAATAGGAGATATTCATCCCAGCTGACTTCATTGGCACCCATATAAAAGGGCTTAATGGTATTAGGGCTTTCATCCTGCAGACTGTCCACTGCAATCATGTCAAAAGCAATGCCACTGCCCGGTAGGGTTTCTGTAAAGGCAGTAAAGCCGGTAATGGTGGCTGCCTGCTGGTAGAGTGTATCTTTTTTTTCCGGATTTGTGATAAAGGTCAGGTTGCTTCCCGGCTTTTGCGGCTTGCCGTGTCCGGTATTTGTATGGCAGCGTATGCAGTGCATTTCATCTTGATGCTGCATGTAATGCCAGTGAGCCTGTTCTCCACTTTTACTCAGCCCAGCCGGGAATAATTCGGGATGACAGGCGATGCACGAAGTTTTAAAAGTATAGGGATGGGTATCATCTGCCCGGCGTTGCTTCCAGCTGTATTCGCTGGTGTCTTTAAAATGATAGGCGTATAGGTCGCGCAGTCCTGCTTTTACCTTTTCGGCATAATGCCTCTGTCCCTTGGGTGGAAGATGGCAGTCTACGCATGAGGCATGGGCGCATTGAAGGGTGTCGTTGTGCATGGATCCGCGCCAGCTCTGGTGAGCATGCTCGTGCGCATGGCAACTGTTACAATAGGTATCGGTCGATGTGTATTGGTCGGCTTTAATAAATAAAAACCGAAGCAATACGCCAAGTATGCTTAGCATTATAAGGAAGCTGACACCCTTTTTCATATCCAGTGGAAATTTTAGCGCAATGATAAGAAAGAAATTGAGCTTTCAAAAACTTTTATTATTCTGGTGGAAACAAAAAAGCGAGCCCGGAAGAGCTCGCATGGTATCACCTAAAGTGTTAAATTTATTTTTTAGTCTGATCTAAAACGGATGTTGCCGTAGCAATGATGCTGGATATATCCGACATATTTGAGGGAATAATCATGGTGTTGTTAGTTTGAGCCAGTTTACCAAACTCACTCAGGTATTGCTCGGCTACGCGCAGGTTGACGGCATCAATACCACCCTTTTCGTTAATGGAAGAGGCTATCTCCCGAATACCTTTGGCAGTTGCTTTGGCAACAAATTCAATCTCGGCCGCCTTACCTTCTGCTTCGTTTATGCGTTTTTGCTTTTCACCTTCCGAGCGTGCAATAAGTTCTTGTTTATCACCCTCAGCTACATTTATTTTGGCTTGTTTTTGACCTTCCGACTCGGCAATCATCGCTCTTTTCTCGCGCTCGGCACGCATTTGCTTTTCCATGGCATCCTTAATGCTTTGCGGAGGCGTGATGTTCTTTACCTCGTAGCGGGTTATTTTAACGCCCCATGGATCACTTGCTTTGTCAACCGCTTCAACAATGCTGGTGTTAATAGTTTCGCGTTCTTCAAATGTCTTATCCAGGTCGAGGCGGCCAATAACACTACGCATAGTGGTCTGGGCTATTTGTATGGCCGCAAAGCCGTAGTTATCGATGCCATACGATGCCTTTTTGGGATCGATGATTTGCAGGTAGAGTACACCGTCTACTTCAACTGCGATGTTGTCTTTGGTGATGCATGATTGTGAGGCCACATCAATAGCAGCTTCCTTTAGGGTGTGTTTGTAGGATACCTTGTCGACGATGGGCATTAAAAAATGAAAACCGGCCGTGAGGGTGCCGTTGTATTTTCCCAGTCGCTCAACGATATAGGCCGAGCGCTGTGGCACTATTTTTATACACGACAAGAGGATGATAAAAACAATAATGCCAATGATGATGAAAACGATACTTTGTGCTTCCATAGGATGAAATTGAATTAGGGGTTATTTGATTTTTAGTAAGGCTCTACACATAGCAGGAGCCCTTCTTTTTTGATGATTTTCACTTTGGTGCCGGCTGCAATTTCGGTGGTGGCCGATGCAGACCAGGTAGTGCCTTTAAATTCCACTTTGCCATCGGCATCCGGAGCGATCTTTGCGACACATTCGCCGGTATGTCCTATAAACTCTTCATCGGGGTCTTCTACCGTAGGGCTTGTTTGATAAAGCTTCTTGAGCAGGTAGGAGCGCAGAAAGATAAGAGATAATACCGAGGACATACTGAAAATGATAAACTGTACAGCCAGAGAGGGCTCGAAGAGATAGACACATAGCGCTGTAATCCATGCTCCAATTCCGAAGAATATGATGAATACCCCGGGGATTACAAATTCGAGGAGCAGCAGGGCGGCGCCGGCGATAAACCAGATAACCGCTACATTGGATAGTACTTCCATGGGTTAATAAGTAATGGATTTGGTGAAATAAAAGTAGCGATTATTGCTTGCATAACCAATGCCGGTAATAAAAAAGCACCATATTTTTTGCGGTGGCTATCGGATAACTGAGTAATTACTTATGTACTCAGTTATCCAGTAAAACCTATTTATTAGTTCAAAGGCTAGGAGTTTTTCATGATATTGCGTGCCTGGTGAAAGACTGCCAGTCCGCCGGTGGATGTCTCCTTATAAATATTGGGTAAGTCATGCCCCGTTTGCTTCATGGCTTTCACCACTTCATCAAAGGTAATGCGATGGCGTCCATCGGATAAAAGCACATAAGTGTTGTGGTTAAGGGCGCGTGCAGCAGCAAAGGCATTTCGTTCGATGCAGGGTATCTGCACCAGCCCGGCAATGGGGTCGCAGGTCAGTCCCAGATGGTGTTCAAGACCCATTTCGGCCGAGTACTCAACCTGGTAAATAGTACCTCCAAATAGTTGGGTGGCCGCTGCTGAGGCCATGGCACAGGCCGTTCCCACCTCACCTTGGCAACCCACTTCAGCACCCGATATGGAGGCGTTGTACTTTACCAGGTTACCAATTAAGCCGGCCGTAGCCAGGGCTCTCAAAATTTTCTTGTCTGAGGTAGCATAATAGCTTTCAACAAACTTAAGAACAGCCGGTAGCACTCCGCTTGCCCCGCAGGTGGGTGCTGTTACAATGGTGCCTCCGGCAGCATTCTGTTCCGATACGGCCAGCGCATAGGCAAATATCATGGAGCGTCGTTCCATGCGTCCGCTAAATGTTTTAGCCTTGGTGTAGTACGATGCGGCTTTGCGCGGCAGCTTGAGTGCGCCGGGCAGTACCCCTTCCTCGTCAAGTCCTTTTTTAATGGCTGCACGCATTACTTTCCACACCTTGGCCAGGAAAGGCCATATCTCGGGGCCTTCTACTTCTTCAACATATTCCCACAGCTGTTTGCCATTCTCCTCGCACCACAGCAGTATGTCGCTCAGTGTGGTTAGTTCGTAAATCGTTTTTGTTTCTTCCTGAATAAAGTCATCAATAACGGTTCCGCCACCAATGCTGTAGGCTGTCCAGCGATCAAACTCTTTTCCTTCCTCGTTATACGCATAAAAAGTAAGCGCATTGGAATGCCGGGGCAAAAATTGGTCGGGCTTCCACTCAACGCTCAGAGGCAGGTTTTTCTTTTGAAATACCTGCTCAATGGCATAATCGGTAAGGTGACCTTTGCCTGTGGCGGCCAGGCTGCCAAATAAAGTTACTTTATAGGCGGCGGCACCGGGCTGTCGCGCAATAAACATTTCAGCGGCCTTTTTGGGTCCCATGGTGTGGCTGCTCGATGGGCCACTACCGATCTTAAATATTTCTCTTATCGATTCCATCATAACTATGACTGTTTAAGGGTCGTGTACCTTAGTTGAGGTAAACGACTACCAATCAGCAAAAGTAGCATAATTAACAGATATTTACCATTATTTACTGCCCGTCACTCAGCTTGAAATCATTAAGATAATGCTATACATTTATAAGTATTAAACCCTTGCACTATGAATGATCTGATAAGCAATCTATTGATTTGCGATTTGGCCGCTACGTTTAAAGATGAGGATGCTGTTGCCAAGCCCTCGGCTTATTGGTCTGCCTTTTTGTCAAAGGGCAGTCACCTGTGGATGGATACGGGCGATATCGCGCAGGCACTGGCCTTGTGGAGTTCAGAGTTTTCTGCTCTTACCACCAATAATACCCTCTTAAATAAGGAGGTGCAAAAGGGAGACTACGATCATCTTTTTGTCCCTTTGGCTGAAGCCGCTAAGCATCTTGACAGAGAAGCGCAGGTGCGGGAGATTGCTTTTGCCATCAATGCGATTCATGGTCTTCGGTTGGTGCACATATTTGGTAGTAAAGTAAGTGTGGAGTTGCACACCGATTATGCGCACGATGTGGAGGGGACCTATCAGGGCGGTATGCGTCTTCATAAAGTATGCCCAAGTCATTTTATTGTAAAGGTACCTTTTACTGCGGCAGGTTTAATAGCGGCACGTCGACTGCACGAGGCCGGGGTGCCTGTTAACCTGACACTTGGTTTTAGTGTGCGTCAAAATGTGATCGCAAGCCTTGTGGCACGACCTGCCTATTGCAATGTTTTTGTGGGGCGTATTGGAGCCTATTTCGAGAATAATAAGCTTGGAGATGGAGGCACAATTGGTGAGAAGATAACACGTGAAACGCAGCTGTGCATGCGAAAAGTAAATGACCGGGGTTATGCTACTACCCGTTTAATAGCCGCAAGCATCCGCACGGTTGAACAGTTGCTGACATTGAGTGGCTGTGATGTGCTTACTGTACCAAGTGTTGTGGTGAAGGCAGCAGCAGAGGAATGTAAACAGCCCAACGTGCAGCTTACTCAAAGTAATGACCTTGGGCCAGATAAGGATTTGACTAAACGCTTTAACTTGAAGCACCTGTGGCAGATTCATAACCGGGAGAAGGAAGTGGCTTTACATGCCCATAAAAAAGTACCTGATAGCCCGGCCAATCTGATTGATATGTTTCATCACTACGGCTGTCATGATATTTTTCCTGTACTGAGTGCTAATGAACACGCCTTTTTGCGGCAGGATGGTAAAATACCTGTTCATAGCCGTTGGGCAGATAAAATGGAGCAGTATCAGGTGGGTATTGACAGCTTATTGAATATGGCTGGTCTTTATGCTTTTATGGAAGATCAAATGCAGCTGGATGCTAAAATAAGGGAGGCGCTAAGTTAACAGGGGCGGAGTTTTGAAATGAGATGCCAAGACTATAAGGTGCTGAAAAATAGGGCTCAGAACTTTATGGTCTTGGCGTGAATCTTAAATTTCATCTAACTCTTTCGGGTTACGAGTTAGGCCTCGTATTCCTCTGTCTCATCAGTAGTTTCGGTGGCCGCCTCGTTACTTGTGCCCATGGGTTTCAGGTGAGCAGGTATTTCCTCATTTACTTCATCGCCTTTAAAATATGGGAAGAAATCAAGGATGGGGCTTTCGGCAATCATATTGATATCAAAATCAACAGTCATTCCTTGCATGCCCTCATGTATTTTGTCAAAAGCATCCTTAACGTTGCTGGCTAATACTAAAATCTGGTTACTCACTTTCTTTTCCTTACCCGATTTCTCATCCACCGAAGCATAAGATATTTTGCTCTTATACCACATATCTCCATCCTCGTTTTCAAATATCTCGGTATAATTGGCTTTGCGTATATTGGTGACAATAAACTCACCCCGAATCATTGATTCCATCTCCTTGTAGATGCGCGATTCGGCTTCGGTAAACGAGACGGCATCAATAAGATAAGTTTCACTTACCTTTTTTTCTTTGCCCGATTGTTCATCTATTTTCTCGTATTTTACTTTGCACTCAAATAAATTCTGCATGATATTTTATTTTTTATGGGACAAAGATAAAACAGAAAGCCTGTTGCCAAAATCATATCGTTTAATTCGATGGAAAAGAATAAGGGTTGCTGTATCGATGGCGATGTAATTGCCCCTAAGTGTTTATTAATGAGTGTAAGGAGAGGGGTTTTTTAACGAGATTTGAATCCTCCTAATACTGAATACTTCAATATAAGCTACTTTAGGGCTAGCCTTGTTGGCTATTTAAAATACCTCGGTGAAAGTAACGTAAAACCCATTTTCTCCCTTCGCCCATCCATAGTCAACGCGCACATTCATTCGGGGTTGTAGTTCTGTGCGCAGGCCAATGCCGGCATTGGGCAGCCAGTTTTCAAAATCATTGACAGAGGGCGCCACCGATGCGGCACCCAGCCATAGCGCATAGCCCCAGCGGCTGTCGTAGTTTCCGCGTTTATTTAGTTTCTTTCGCTTAAACATATGACGGTATTCAACTGTGGATAATAGCATGTTATCATCCCTAAAGCGTCCCATGGTATAACCACGCATATTATCCAATCCGCCCAGCATTGACTTATCGGTCCATGGAATGCTGCCGCTAAGGGCAAAGCAGCCTTTCACCTGCCAGGCCAGCGTACGGCGTTCGCGTTTAATGGTCTTGTACTGTCTGTAATCCAGGTCAACAGTACTATAGCGCGTGTCGCCTCCCAAAAAGCGCGAGTAGGCGGTGAAAATAGCACTGATAAACATTCCTTTATAAGGATTTTGTACAAAATCACGTGTGTCGTAACTCAGTTCAATACCCAGTCCCGTGTTAAAAATGTCGGTTCCATCCTGCAGCACATCATCATCCTGCTGCATCCCTTGGTTTAGGTCGAAGGCTCGTGTGCGATTGATATCGATAACAGCGCCTACAAAGAGTTGTTGGCTTGTGCGAAACATCACACGTTGGAAGAAGCGCCAGTAATTGCGGGTGTATGCTGTGGTGCTGTCTGATTTGGGAATGGTATTGCCGTTATTGTATCCAACGCCAAAGTAATTATCGGGCATGTTACGTAACTGAAACTCACCAATTGTACGTATTTTATCTTTTTTCCAGTAGATTACATTAAGGGCTCGCACCGAAAAGGAGCCGTTGGAGCTATAGCCCACCGAGAAGGGCACTGACGATAGGTTAAGCAGTTTATCCTGATGGGTCTTGAAAGTAATTAAGCCGCCTCCTGATAGTAAAAACTGCGTTTCGGGAGAGTAAGACGGCCCCAGATAGGGTAACAGTTTGAAGGACCGTTTTTCTACTTTGGCAAAGCGCAGTGAATCAATATTGTTGAGTATGATATTGCCAATTGTGTCTTTCTGGGCGATGCTGAGCGGGGCAGCTGTAATAAATATAAGGGTAATAAAAAGCAGCTTTCTCACAGTTAAATATTTCAGTGGCGTTATCTGCGTCAAAGTTAGTGAGAAAAAAGAAAAGATTCTCACTTTTTTAATCGTCTACTGATCAGTTGATTAAGGCTTTTGTTTTTCTAGGCTTGAACTTTTTTTAAAAAAATTCAATTTTTTAATACGTATGAACAAACTCAGAGTTGTCATAGGAGAAACAAAAACAAAATAGATATGAATGCTAAAGCGATTAGGCGTAATTTATACAAGGTTTTAAGAAGAACCGGCGTGCCTAAGAACCGGATTAGTGAAGAGGCTTCGCTGCGTGATGAACTATTTGTTGATGAGTTGGACATGAATTGTTTCTTGTTTTATCTAGAGACACGCTTTGACGTGGCCATCCAAAATGATGAGTTACCACAATTAACTTCTGTTAAGTCTACCATAGACTACTTACAGAAGCACTGTGCATAGGATTTTTTCAATGACCAATCCCACAAGGTTGTTTCCAAAACGAAGACTTTAAAACCACTCATTTTATCGTCCCATCAACAATTTTTGGAAACAGCCTTTTATTTTTTGAATACACTTTCCAATGCTTCATCCGGCCGGATGATATTATAGTCTTTCCAGAACTCCTGGTCAGTTTCTGTGATTTGATCGGACAGCACATAATTTGATTTGTAGCGCTCAGAGGGCTTGAACTTATACTGTTTATTGATTTCGCAATCGCTTATAAGTAATTCGCTCACTGCTGTAAACACTGAGTTAATACGCTGTCTTTTATCGTTTATTTTAATCACCACTTCACCTCTCACACGGTTCACAATCCACTTTGTGTTAAGGGATCGATAGTCAATGAAGTAAGTGGCTTGTAGGGGTTTTACCTTTATTTTTCCTGATGTTTTTCGGATGAGTGTTTTTCCACTGCTTTTAAGCGCTTTTCGTGTGAGTTGAAATTCACTGCGGAGCAGGGTGAAGTGTTGGGTATGAACATATAATATACCACTATAAAGCAAGTCGCCATTATCGTTGATAGGGCGGAATCTTATCTTATAAACCAGTTCGTCGTTTAACACTGCCATACCATCGTAGACATATTTGTATAACTGATTATCATCTGGGTAAAAGTCCTGATAGCGTGCAATATCGATGCGTGAAAATTGAAAAGGACCCCCTTCGAGTTTAAAATCAACGAAGTTCATTTGCTGCAAGTCGTTCTTTTTACGCCCTTTAATAAACTTTACACGTTCCAGGTTGGCCGGGCGCATATATCCGGGTTTCAGGATGTGGACAATGGCTTCTGATACCTGAACGTAGTGGCCATCCTGCTGTATTGTCTCACGGAAAAATCCTTCCAGCAGGGTTTGTTCATCGAAGTAATTAAGGCTCTGATGGCTGCGTACCTTGTCAATTATGATATTGGGATCTTTATAGCTTACTTCAACTTCTGCCAGCCTGATGGAGGTAGGGTGCATATGAACCTCAATAAGTGAGTCATTACCGGGGATAGTCAGTGTATGCGAGTTGTAGCCCAGAAAGGAAAAGGTGAGCTCCTCCCCGGTGTAGGAGGGTGGCAGCTTAAATTCGTACTGCCCCTGGCTGTTAGTAATCGATCCAAGCGGCTTGCCGGCAACGGCTATGTTGACCAGTGGCAATGGCTGATGATCCTGTGCATCATAAACGGTACCCGTAATTACCAGTGACTTTTTCTGTATTTCCGGCGCTTCTTTTTCACCAATGATGATTTGTCCATTTAGAAAGCTGATCTCTACCTTGTGATGCTTAAGTACTTCTTGCACTATGTGCAGGGCATGTTTATTCGTAATATTTACATTAACCAGGCTATCGTGTGCAATGGCATTTACATCATAGGCAATGGCAATATTGGTTCTATTGCTGAGGGTGTCAAAGAGCGCTTCGATGGAAATAGAGTCGATCCTCACACTAGTTATTTGTGCTTTACACAGGGGCAGAAAGCATAAGAAGTAAAGGCACCAACACGTTTTACTTATGATATGCTTTTTCATTCGCAGGATAGAATAGGGTTGTTATCAGCTATAATTTCAGGCTATACAAGGTAGCCTTTTTCTTTTAATAATTGTAGGCATATACGATACTAATTTAGTGCATACGATGAATATAATATACCTTGTTTTGTTTGGTGTATTCCAGATTAAAGGTCGTACAAACCGATTGCAAGACGTGCTCCAGCGAGTGCTGACTAAAGTTACCGTTAAATAGTTTTTCATCAGCATCAATGCCGTCGTTGAGCTGAATTGTAATGTGATAGCTAGACTCTATGGTGCGAAATACCTCGTGCAGGGTTGTATTGTCAAACTCGAGCTTTTGCGTTTTCCAGGCTTGATAATTGTCTGATTTCAGTTTGTGTTTAGTTAAAATTTTCGAGTGGTTTGAATAATTAACGGCATCACCGGCGGTTAATATTATATTGTCATCGTTAATGCGCGAGTCTACACGGACTGTACCACTGGCTACCGACACCTCGCTGTTATTGGCTCCTTTGTAGGCTTTCACATTAAAGGAAGTACCTAATACTCGAATATTAAGCTGTTTCGTTTCGATGATAAACGGCTGTTTGGGGTTGGGTGTCACATCAAAGAAAGCCTCACCCTCAAGTTGAACAATGCGTGATGTGCGCTTGAATTTTTTGGGGTAAGTCAATGTGCTGCCATAGTTCAGATCTACCTTGCTGCCATCGGGCAGGGTAATTGTTTGTGTAGCCTGCGCTGTAGTAATGCTCATGGTATGCCTGTTGTTGTACAGGGTAAAAAAGAAGGTGCCCACCAATAAAACTATCACAGCGGCGGCAGCCGACACCATAGTCATGCGGCGAAACAGAGGTTGTTTTGAACTTAGCTGTGGCTTTACCTTATCCCATGCGCCATTGGTGTCGATGCTTTGTAGTGCCTGGGCATAATGGGCATCACCCCACAGCTTTCTCATCTGTTTCTCAATGTTAGGATTGTCCGCCAGTTGATCCTGTAGCTGCTCGTGTTCGGCCTTGCTCAGCTCCCCTGATACATCTTTGGCCAATAGGTGCCAGTTAATATTGTTATCGTTCTTCTTCATGGCTCGTTTCTTCAGTGTTACATTAAAGCAATAACAGCAGGGTAATGCCTGCCAGCAGCTGCTTTTTTAAAGGCTGTAACTGTTCGCGTAAATATTTTAGCGCCTTGCCCATTTGTACTTCTACTGTTTTGGGCGAAATGTTGAGTTTTTCAGCAATCTCTCTGTATTTGAGACCATCCATACGACTCATCTTAAATATTTTTTGACGCTGCTCGGGCAGTTCGTCAATTACCTTGTTGATGCGCTGCAGATATACGTTTTCGCTAAAAGACATTAATATCGCATCGTTATTATGGGCCTGTTCTTTCTCAAAGGCTCTTACTACTTGCCGGTGTTTTAGTTCGTTGGTACACCTATTGCGCACTGTTACCACCAAAAAGCCGCGTAAAGACCTAATATCTAACTTTTTTCTTTTTTCCCACATCTGAACAAAAACACTTTGTACAACGCTCTCCGACAGGTCTCTGTCAATTAGGTACTTTTGGGCCAGCAGCACCAGGTGGGCATAGTAATTCTTAAAGACTAATTCGAAAGCCTGTTCATCGCCTTCTTTAATCTTGGATAAAAGCACTGCATCCTGTATGTTACCGCCAGACTGTGTGGTCATCTGCAATGGGTTTATTAAAGGACATTTCGAAAGAATTTTTCCCTTACCCAATTTACATATTTTTTATGAGCTGCCTAGTGTTGGTGGTGTAATAGTATCTAATCCAGCCATTTGAAAGTAGTGATTAGAGCGGCGTGGTCAGAAGGGAAGCCTTTGGGGTGTTGGTCGATGATGGCAGCATCTTTTGCCTGCAGCTTATCGCCCTTGAAGTATATATAGCTGGTTCTGTTCTTCATAATGGTACTTAACCTTGGCGAGTGGGTATAACCAAAGTGTGTAGTTTCATCGGGGTGGAGCAGTCTGAAGGCGTCACTAAAGCCTTGTTCTTCCATCATTTTGCTTACGGGATAGGCTATACTCAGTCCGTAGTTGTGACGCGCATTGGCGCTTGTCCAGTCTAGGTGGGAGCCACTGCTGAAGTTACCCCCCATGATGATGGGCGTGCTATTGGCCTCTTTAATCCGATGCTTCAGCTCGCTGAGTATAAATTGTGCCTCACGGCCGCGAGTCTCCGTTTCTTTAAGCACAATGGAGTCGGCATGGGCTGATCCTGATTGTATATATTCCGACATATCCGGTTCTTCGCTGAGGCTGATAGGGCATGCCAATAGGGTGTGGTCAGCGTCCAGCAGTAGTTCAATGCATCCGCTTTTATCGGCCTGAAATAATGGGTGGCTGTTGCCAAAGGGAAAACGGCTGAGCACACACAGGTTATTGCTGCACTGATACAGTCGGTAGTTGATCGCATCAGCAATGAGCACGCCGGTGCTGCCGCTCTCCTGAAGAAAAATCAGGTCGGGGTTGGCTTGTTTAATGAGTGTGATGATGCGCTGCGGTCCCACGTAGCGTCCGTCGTGTGTACCACCCTCCCAAAGATTCCAGCTCATCACCTTCAGTTCCTTCTTTATTTTATTGTGCCTGAAGGGTTTATTAATGCGCTGCTTGTATAGTGATCGTATTGTGTTTTCATCAAGTACTTTAGACCAGATATTTAGCTCGTCAATCCGACCATTAAAAAGGTCTTTGGGTGTACGCTGCCGTCCATTGGTGCCAATGTGTATAAAAGGCGTATTAATGTGTAATGCACTTTCAGGTAGATGGTAGATAGCTACGTTTTTACCATCGTAGTAAAGGCGTGTTTCGCGTCTGGCAAAATCATTGGTCAAAGCTAAAAGGTGCCACTGTTCGTCGTTAATGCGCTGTTTTGCTGTGGGTTTGTACTCCCAGGTGTTGTCGCCGTCACTATGAATCCAAGCCCATGCTCCATTGCTTTGTGTTTCTATGGTCCAGCCTCTAGTGCCTGTTGAGTCAGAACGAGTATGCGACAGGATGGTGTAGGCCTCCGGGTCTTCAGGGTGCTTTTGTACCCAAAATGCAAGGGTGTAGCCGGCATAGTCGTTGAGTGAAAAATTATCTTTCAGCTTAATGGATAATGCCTGACGGTGACGAGCTGTAAGCGACAGGTCGAGGCAGGTGTCTTTTGATGAGTGTGCATAAGCTACTGCTTGCGGGCCATAGATGGCCGTTTTGACCATTCCCGTGTTCTTTAACGAATTGTTAAAGGCATAAGCAATTAAAGGCTTACTAACCGATACTTTATTCTCACAGGCAGCCAGGATTGTGAGCAGGAAGGCTGTGAGCAGTAGCTTTGTTATAACATTCATACCATTTATTTTGGTTTCTCAAATCCCTCAACATCAACTGCTTTATTTGTACTTAATTCCTTTAAAATAGTTTCCAATTCAGTGCATAAATCTTTAAATAGCTCATTAAATTCCGACTCTTCGTTCTTAAACGCATGTTCGGTTTTAATGGCCAGGTCGTATAAGCGGGGTGCCGATATGGTGCCCGATATGCCTTTAAAGGAGTGAAGCATTCGTTCTGCCACTTCCCTTTCATTTTCGCGCATGCTGTTGAATTCCGATACAAAATTGAGGTGGTCGTAGTAAAAGCGTTGTAGCAGGCGTTTGAAAAAATCCCACCGGTTGGCAAAACGTTTCACCCCGTCATGCACATCAATGCCTCTGATATTAGGCAAGGTATGGTTAACGGGGCCAATCTCAATTTTGGCGGTTTCATTAATAACAATGGGTTTTCGCTTTTTTCTTTTTGTCCCCCGGCGTTTTTCTACCCATTTCAGAATTTTTTTATACACCTGTTCGGGGTCAATGGGTTTGGCTATCATATCCACCATGCCGGCATTAAGATATTTCTTCTTAATGCCACCAATGGCATCGGCTGTCATGGCAATGATGGGTAATGCAGCGTGCTCGGGCATGGCTTGTATGCCCTTAGTAGCGTCAAATCCATCCATAATGGGCATTTGAATATCCATTAGCACCAGGTCGAAATAATTAGCGCCGCTATCTTTCACGGCAGCAATGGCCTCTTTCCCGTTTGATACAACATCCACGCTAACGCCAGCCAGTTCCAGTAGCTCAATGCCGATTTGCTTGTTGGTTTCGTTGTCTTCCACCAATAATATTTTCACATTCTGTTGTGCTCTTAACTCATTGAGATAGACACCCGGCTCTTTCTTGCGCCAGGCCGCCTTTGTCTTTTCCTTGCCAAAGGCTTCGAGGCAGGCATCGTGTAAAGTGGACATGTTTATCGGTTTGATAATGGAGCCTATGGCATCGTTGCTGATGAAAGACTGTAGCTCTGCATCTTGCTCGAAGGCGCCTACCATTACCAGCATTGGTATCTTTTGCGAGTTGTTAACATACAGTTCCTGAGCTGCGTGTTTAAATTTACTGCCCTGAATGCTCCAGTCGGCTATTATCAGGTCGATGGGTTTGGATGGCTGACTCTCGAGCAGCCGAAGGACAGCAGTATCATTGCGTCTTACCAGTGAAACCCTGAATTTGAGCAACTCCAGCATGTCTTTTATGGTCGATGAAGTAGCCGGATGATTATCGAGCACCAGTACGTGTTTGTTTTCCAGGTCGCTCGGTGGTATCAGCAAGTCGCGCTTTTGCACCTTCTGCTTTCCGGCTTTCATGGTAAAGAAGAAGGAGCTACCCTGCCCATATTCGCTCTCGACCCATATACGGCCGCCCATCAGTTCCGACAGTCGCTTGCAGATGGCCAGCCCCAGGCCGGTGCCGCCATACTTACGGGTGGTTGATACATCGGCCTGCGAGAATGAGTCAAAGAGATATTCCTGCAGATCTTTTTTGATGCCAATGCCCGTATCTTTTACCTCAAAGAGGAGTTCCACCTCGTGGTCGTCTTCTTGCAGCACCAATACGCTGGTGATAATCTCACCACTATTGGTAAATTTAATGGCGTTATTAACCAGGTTAACCAGTATTTGGGATACACGCAAGGGATCGCCTATGAGATTGAGTGGCACATCGGCGTGCAGCGCATAGATAAAATTTAGGCCTTTCTCGTGGGCTTTATAAGCCACCATATTACTTAGATCGTCGAATACCTGCTCCAGGTCAAAGTTTATTTTTTCGAGTCCCAGCTTACCTGCTTCAATCTTGGAAAAATCCAGTATGTCGTTGATAATGCCCAGTAGTGATTTAGAGCTGCCTTGTATTTTTCGCAGATAGTCGGTTTGCCCGGGGTTCACCTCCTTTTCAATGGCCAGATGTGTCCAGCCGACGATTGCATTCATGGGTGTTCTTATTTCGTGGCTCATGCGCGCCAGGAAATCACTCTTGGCCCGGGTGGCCGCCTCTGCATCATCCTTGGCTTCTTTCAGCAGTGCCGCATCCTTTTCTTTCGCAATGGCAATTCCCAGTGTTACCGTATAGGCCCTAAAGATGGCCCGATGAGATTCCAGCCAGGGCATACCTTTATTGGTGTTCCCAAAGCCAATGAAGCCCCAAAAAGTATCCCGTGCAAATACCGGAACTACCAGCAGGCTTTCCAGTCCCAATTGTTCAAAAAGAAATTGTTCGTCCTCTGCAAATTCATCGCGATAGCCGTAAACATCCTTTTTATCGGCCAGGTAGTGAAACCAGCGGGATCCAATTTGGCTGTATGGGATATCTTTCAGGCCTTCGCGCACCACAGGATGAATTTTATCTTTTTGCCATTCGTACATGTGAGTGGCACGGGGTGGTTCATTGCCAAGTACTGTATTATTTTGAAAGATAAAAGATAAGTCGACCATGGAACTTTGAGCCACAATGCGCAGCGACTTACGGATGGCCTCCTGTGAATCACGGTTGGCAATCAGCTCCTTAACGGCTTCAGCCACGCCTTCCAGAAAGCGGTCACGCATCATCACCTCCGATATGGCATCTTTTGTGGCGGTCACATCAATCATCACACCTTGCAAATAATGGCCTCCATCGCTTTGCTTTACCGACATACCCTTTTCGTGTAACCAGCGCATTTCTCCCCGCACGTCGGCAATGCGATATTCCACTTCGTAAGAGTGGTTGCGCGTAACGGCCTGTTTAATGGTGTCAAGCACTCGCTCGCGATCATTTTCGCAGATGAGGTTGGTAAACGATTGTACCCCGTCGAGGAAATTTTCGGCTTCGAAGCCGGTTACCTTACTAAAACCACTGCTTAAAAAAAGCATGGTGCGACTGTCGTCAATCAGCCCGGTGTAAACAATTCCCGGCACATTGGTAACAATATTACGGTAGTTCTCGCGGCTTTTTTCCAGCTCGCGCAGTGCTTTATTTAGTTCTGTTATGTCAGTTGAAATGCCACAGATGGCTTTTATTTCACCCCGTTTGTTGCGTATGGGAAATTTATTTGATAAAAAATAGCGTTTCCCATTACGCAGCTCAATCTCCTCTTCATAATGGATCGGGGTACCGCTGTTGATCACCTGCAGATCTACTTCGCGCCACTGCTCCACTGGTTTTTGAGCAAACAGCTTGTCGGCTTTCTGGCCGATTACTTCTTCCTCTTTTAGGCCCACTTGATCGCACCAGTTTTGGTTGACCATTGAATAGCGCCCCTCCAAATCTTTTACATAGATGAGGGCTTTGGAGTTGTTGATGATATCATCCAGCAGGCGGCGATTGTCTTCAATGGCATTCTCTGCATGAAGACGCTTTCGCTCGTCGGAGGTGATGGTAAAAACGAAGAAACGCAGTACCAGTAAGCCTGAAAGTATGGCTACTATGACCAGTATAATGAGTATTTGCAGGCTCAACTCGCCCCACTTGCTAAGCATCTGTGATTGGATGGCCGAGGCCCGCTCAGCATTTGACTGGAGGGTGATGGCTGAGTGCCTCAGTGTTTGTTGGAGATTACCTGAATTATTTACTAAATCAATGGTACGGAGTATGGCGTGTTCATATTGCCGTAGCTTGGCCCTAAACTGTTTCATGTAGGCACGTGCCTCAATATTATTGGCTCTATTCTCCACTGTAAAAGTGAGGTTGAGGGTGTTGTCGAACCAGGTTCCCAAGGAGTCGCGCTGCGCCTTGCTTACGTTAGTGGCACCCATATTATTTTGGAGCGACCGTATGGCATTTAGGTTGTTTTGAAGTCGTTTGTAATTATCTAATGCCAGCATTCGTGTTTTCCGGTTTCCCAGGAGCCATTTCTCAATTAATGCCTGTTGCTTTGTCTCTTCTTCCTCAATGGAGGTGTATATGCTATCTGTTTTAATATTTAGTTGATTGTAATAATGCTGCATGGAAGCATACAGCTTAAAGTCTTTATTAAAGGCGGTGATTAGGTCGGTCATTGGTGCTAGTAGCCGCTTCGTTTCCGGATTAGCTTTCGACTGTGCTATTTGCATCAGTAGATTGCCGATGCGAAGGGTTAACGAGTCTACCTGACGGATCAGGGCTGTGTCGCTCGCTATGATAGCGCGCTTTTCGTTCAGACGAAGATGGTATATGTGGTTTTGTAATGCATTTACCTGTTCTGTGCTGTCAACAACAAATGATAAGCGGCGAATGCCCCGTATGCTCAGGAAGGATACAACCGACATCATTAAGATAATAATGACAAATGCAACAACAACCTTTTTCTGAATAGTATTGGTCATTCCCCGTAGTTTGGATGGCGCCATGAAGTGTATGTTTTCGCAATTATTGGGCATTAAAGATAAGAACATTTTGAGCGCCTCAAAAAACGGAGCTTTTTTTAAAAAATTCGTGTGCTGCTGTGTGATATTATTTGGGGATGCTTTATTACATTTGACAAACATTTTAATTAATCATGTCAATTAGCACTTCAAGCCCGGTTTATTTTCGTTCATTCCCAATTATGCTTTGGCTTTTTATGATGGTATTTCATACGTCCGTTGCACAGTATGAAAAACATGAAATGCGAGGTGTTTGGGTGGCCACCGTGGCTAATATTGACTGGCCCAGCAGACCCGGCCTTAAGGTTAAGGAGCAAAAGCAAGAGGTTAGGAATATTATTAATCATTGCAAAGCATTGGGGCTAAATACGATATTTTTACAAGTACGTCCGGCATCTGATGTGTTGTACCGATCACGTTTGGAGCCCTGGTCGAAAGTGCTGACGGGTGAGGCCGGTAAAAGACCGGGTTATGATCCCTTGCAATACTGGCTGGAGCAGGCTCATCAGCAGGGGCTTGAACTCCATGCGTGGATTAATCCCTATCGTGCTGCTTTGAACCAGAAGGATCCGCTGCCACCGATGCACCCCTACCATCAAAGGCCGGATATGTTTGTGGAGTACGGAGGTAAGCTGTATTACAATCCCGGGCACCCTCAGGCCAATGTGCACATTAATCGGGTGGTGAAGGAGCTGATCGAAAATTATGATATTGATGGCATTCACATGGATGATTATTTTTATCCTTACCCTATTCAGGGAGAAGTATTTCCTGATTCAGTTTGTTTTGAAAAATATGGACAGTCTTTTGAGGATATCAATGCCTGGCGTCGTCATAATGTGAATGAAACAGTACAATCCATCAGGAGCACAATAAAAACCAGCAAGCCCTGGCTGGCCTTTGGCATCAGTCCGTTTGGGGTGTGGCGCAATAAGTCCGATGATCCAAGGGGCTCGGAGTCGATGGCGGGCACAAGTAATTACGATGGCTTGCATGCGGATATTCTTCTGTGGATGGAGCGCAAATGGATTGATTATGTGGTACCACAGCTGTATTGGGGAACCTCTCACACGGCAGCCAACTACAACAGTTTGTCAGCCTGGTGGGGTGCCAACCATAGCGAAGTGCCCGTATACATTGGTCATGGTATTTATAAAATTGGCAGTGATAGGCCCGATTGGCAGGATCGCTATCAAATACCCCGTCAGCTGCAAAGGGTGCGCAGCCATCCTAACCTTAATGGAAGTGTTTATTTCAGCTATAAGCATTTTAAGCGCGATCTGATGGGCTTGCAGGATAGTCTTGCTAACCGCTACTACAGGGCAAAAGCGCTGGTGCCATCGAGCACAGCCCTTGAAGGAACCCGCAATGAAGCGACCATCACGCGCCTGAGAGCCGGACGGCGAAAGCTAAAATGGCGTAGCGATAAAGATGCATCAGTACGCAAATACATTATTTACCGTTATCGCCCCTTCGATGCCTTCAATATTGATGATCCATCCTTTATCTTCGATGTGGTGTATGACGATCGTTATAAGTTGCCACGTGAATCATCCGGCAGCAGAAAAGTCTTTTTAGTGCGTGTGGCGGCTGTGGATGCCTACAATAATGAAGGACCCATCAGTGAGCCGGTGCGCATTAACTTTTAATCTTTACTTGAATGCTAGTTTAAACTTAACTACCTTTTGTTTTTTAGTAATTTAAAGGATATTGGTTATGGGTGTTGTGTTGCTGGTAATAGGTATTATTGTGTTGTTGATTATTATCTGGCTGATGAGTATTGATGGCTCGTATCATGTAAAAAAATCAATTGAGATTAATGTGAGTCGTCAAAAGGCCTATGCCCAGATTGCCGATTTTACAAGCTGGCCTTTGTGGTCGCCATGGTTGTGCATGGAGCCGGGTGCGCGAGTGGAAGTAACGCAGGACGGCAAAGGAGTGGGCGCTGTTAATCGCTGGGAAGGTAAGCTGGTAGGCATTGGTGAGATTGAGCATTTGAATCTTAACGAGTCGGAGTCTATCGATCAGGAAATACGCTTTGTGAAACCTTTCAAATCCAGGTCAGAAGTGTATTGGCGCTTTAATGTTGTGGGCGAGGGTTGCGAAGTGACCTGGGGCATGAGAGGAAAAATGCCTTTTCTGTTTAAATTTATGGCAAAAAAAGTGGCGCCGTGGATTGGTATGGATTATGAGCGGGGCCTAAAAATGCTCAAAGACTTGCTGGAGAAGGGGCATATTGCATCATCTGTTCGTATTGATGGTGTTACCTCGCTAGATGCCTTTGACTTTCTGGCTATTAAAGCTTCCTGCCCTATGGCCAATGTGGGGGAATCAATGAAGGCTACCTTTGCTCGTATTAGCACTTTCTGCGATGACAAGGCTTTGAATGTAGACAGTGCCTTTTCGATCTATCATAAGTTTGACTTTAGCGATCCGGAATGTACCTACTCATCCGGCGTTCCCCTTTCGTCAGTGATACGCCCGGGTGAGGGCTTTTATACTGATCGTTATCCTGAAATAAAGGCAGTTAAGGTTACATTTAAAGGGGATTATGAGCATTTGGGTAATGGATGGGCAGCCGCCTTTATGTATTTGCGTACGCAAAAATTAAAGCTCAATAAAAAGGTTGATCCCATTGAAATTTATCTGAACGATCCCAGTCAGGAACCCGACCCGGCCAACTGGGAGACGGCCATTTACATCCCCATCAAGTAAAAATGTATTTTACCGCCTCTAAAGCCCGGCCTCTCTTATTTGAGCAGTCCTTGTTCTTTTAATGTTTTTTCAACATCCTCCATTTCGCGGTAGAAGGCTTCGCCGTATTTGCGTATGATAGGCTCTTTAAGAAACTTATAAACAGGTACTCCTAAATGACTTCCCAACTCACGGGCCGGATGACAGATGGGCCATGTGTGGTAGTTAAGGCCTTCGAAATCGGGATATTTGGCAACACGAATGGGGTAGAGATGACATGAAACCGGCTTTTTAAAGTCGATGAGTCCTTCCTGATGGGCTTTATCGATGGCACATTTACAAATTCCTTTTTCGTCAAAATATGTATAAACACATTCGCGACCATTGATGATGGGGGTTACCTTGTCGCCATCCGTATCCACTACCCATTTGCCGTGCTTTTCAATTTCGGCAATCGCTTTTTCGCTCAGATAGGGTTTAACAATGTGATAAATGTCTTCTAGAATTTGGGTCTCATCGTCTTCCAGAGGAGCCCCCGATTCACCTTCTACACAACAGTCTCCTTTGCACTTGTCGAGGTTACAGACAAAGCGTTTCTCAAATATATCAGTGCTAATTATCTTATCATCAATTTGAATCATCGGCCCATATTATAATTAAAGTGGTGCAAAGATAGAAAAATAGCTGAAAGGCATTTCAATTCGTTTTGAGGTAACAGTATGTTGACTGTTTGTTTATGGCTAAACAAGCCCCATAAAGGTAAGTGCTATCAGTGCGATAAGGCCTATTAACCATACAAAACTATACATGATCCAAACCAGCGTCATTTTAAAAAAAGTGTTCACCCATTTTCGATCGTAAAGTTTTTTTGCTCCCACAATCTGGTAGGCTGGAACCAGTATGTATAGATATCCGAGCCAGCTTAGTGATTGATTTTTGAAAATGAGGTTAGCGGCAATTACAATGGCAGTGACGGTGAAGATGAATGAATGAATATTTAAGGCAAAGATCAAGTGACCAATGAAAAGTTTTCGGGTTCTGAAAAAGCTAATCCACAAAAAGAAGGCAAAAATAGGCATGAACAAGAAAAGGGACCATGAAGTGAACTGATATAGTTTGTTGATATACACTTCAGGATAGTCCTTGATCATCTTTGCTGTTTGGGCATACTTAGATTGATCATTCTCCATGGTGTTTTTAACATTGTCGATTAGTTGATCAATATCAGCTGAGTCCAGCCTGGAACTATCCATCTCTGCCTTTATGTTTTTTCGTGCTGCCACATATATTGAGTCCTTACCTGTTTTGACTGAGTCTACAAGTGCTGATAATTCTTTTTTGTTGGTAGGTAAAGGGTTAGCGTTTTTAGTTTGTTTGTAGTTTTTGTTGATGGAATTGTTGGTTACGACCGACATTAGCAAAAACATAACAAAGCTGATGAATACATAAAAGCGAAACGGAGGCATGTAGCGTGCACGTTTACCAGCTAAAAAATCAAGCGTAAGTTGACCGGGCTTAAAAAGTACAGTTACCAGGGTTTTTAGCAACCGTGTATCGAAAGTGATAACAGTTCCCATAAAGTCGGCAATCATAAAACGAATGGGGCGCTCCAGTTCTTTAACTGATTGCCCGCAGTTGGAGCAAAACTTGCCGTTAAACTGTTGATAACAGTTTTTGCAAGTGATGAGTGGGGCATCAACGGGTTGATTAGGTTCAGTCATAGTTTTCGGTAGGATTATAATTGAAGCAAAAATAAATCTTATTGACACTTTATCAAATATCCTGTTGTGTTTGCAATTCAAATATTAAGCATTGCCAAAGTGTATTGCACCTTCTATTAATTACTAAATTTGGTCAAATTTTCACCTTTCGCTTATGAAAAAGCTCAAGCCCATTATGTTTGTAGGCACTTGCTCCGATGTGGGCAAGAGTGTTATCAATACCGGATTCTGCCGTATCCTGTTGCAGGATGGCTACCGGCCGGCACCTTTCAAAGCACAAAACTTATCACTGAACAGCTATGCCACACCGGAGGGATTGGAAATTGGGCGTGCTCAGGCTACTCAGGCCGAGGCCTGCGGCATTACTCCGCATGTGGATATGAATCCTGTTTTGCTGAAACCGGGAGGAGAGGGCATGGCTCAGCTGGTTCTTCACGGTAAGCCTGTGGATAAGCTTGCGGCGCTTGATTATTACCGGCAGCCCAGCAATGCGCTTTTGTTCGAGGAGGCTTATGCTGCCTTTCGGCGTTTGGCAAAAAGTTATGCACCCATTGTGTTGGAAGGGGCAGGTGCCATTGCCGAGCTTAATCTGCAGCAGCGCGATATTGTGAATATGCGCATGGCCAAGCGTGTGGGTGCCGATGTTTATCTGGTGGCCGACATTGACCGGGGTGGTGTTTTTGCCAGTGTGTATGGAGCGCTTATGTTATTGCCTCCTGATGAGCGTAAGCTGATAAAGGGTGTTATTATTAATAAATTTAGGGGTGATACGCGCCTGTTTGCTGATGGACGACGTATGATAGAAGAGCTATGTGGTATTCCGGTTGTGGGTGTTGTTCCCTTTTTTACAGATATTTACATAGAAGATGAAGATGCCGTAAGCCTGGATGGGCGTAATGCTAGGGCGGTGGATGATAAGGTGAATGTGGCCGTGGTTCAGCTGCCCCACATTTCTAACTTTACTGATTTTGATGCTTTAGAGTTTGATGAGCGTGTTCATCTTTATTACTCTCTCGGTAAGCATGAGCTGGCAAAGGCTGATATTGTGATATTGCCCGGAACCAAAAGTACTATTCATGATTTACAGTTTATTGCTCAGCGAGGCATCCCGGATCTTTTACATCAATTGATTGCGCAAGGAAAGAGTGTGATCGGTATTTGCGGCGGTTATCAAATGATGGGAACCTGTATTCATGACCCAAATCAGCTTGAGGGGGGTGATAAGGAGGCTAACGGAATGGGTTTGTTGCCCATTGAAACTACCATAGAGGTGCATAAGAAAACAGTGCAGCAAGAATTTTACTTTCTGGATAATATTGAGCTCTGTAAGGGCTATGAGATACACATGGGGCAAAGTGATATAGGATTGGTGAGTACACCTCTGGTGAAAACGCTTGACGGGCATTTTGAGGGAACCTACTTAAATGTACACTGCTGGGGTACTTATATGCATGGAATCCTCGATAATCAGGTAGTCATTGATCATTTGCTAGCGCCCTACACTAACAAGTCGGGCAGTAAACTTGGCTATAGTGATTTTAAAGAGCAATCTTACAATCGTTTGGCCGATCATTTGCGTAAATATATTAATGTGGACGCCATTTGCAGGGAGGCGGGGATAGGATGAATTTGCACCTGATCCTATGCCTGATATTCAACCCACTCCGGGATTGGTGAATGTTGTTAAATGAACCCACAGGTTGTCACCTGTGGCTATAGATATTTGAACCCTTCGGGTTCAGAATTAAGATCTACTGACGCATACTCAAGGTTCTCATTAATTGATACATGAACTGTTCCTTATTCACTTTTAAGTCCATCTAGGTCTAAGAAAAGCATTTACTTCATAAGCGCTGTATACATTCTTCCCTTTGCCCTTGAAGGCAAGGGGAAGTACGCTGCCATAGGCGGTGGGATGGGGATCAATTCAGAGGTGTTAAGGATGTCAACTTTTTCCTCTACCGTCTCTGCAAAATTTATGCGTAGACCCAGAATTTGCATCTGATCCGATTTGACGCCTTTGCTACCATACGCCGCACCTTTGAAACGCATCATGAAACAATCATCAACTACTTCAATGGAAGAAGCACCAATGCGGCGGCTGAATCATTTAATGCTAAAATCAAAGACTTCAGAAGACAATTCAGAGGTGTTAAAGATGTCAACTTTTTCCTCTACCGTCTCTGTAAAATTTATGCGTAGACCCAGAATTTGCACCTGATCCACCCTTCGGGTTCAGAATTGGGTTCAGAATTAAGATGCATGCGGTAAAATTAAGGCATAAAAAAAGGGAAAGATTTTCATCCTTCCCTTTTTGTGGTGCCACCTGGAATCGAACCAGGGACACACGGATTTTCAGTCCGTTGCTCTACCAACTGAGCTATGGCACCGAGTTACTTTTACCGGAGTAAAAATAACATAAACAATAACCCTTTACCCTTTTAGATGAATAACCTGTCCCCACAGGTTATTACTAAACCCTAAAATCAGCCTTACGACTGGTGGTGCCACCTGGAATCGAACCAGGGACACACGGATTTTCAGTCCGTTGCTCTACCAACTGAGCTATGGCACCAATCTTCGCAACACCCCGCGTATCGGGACTTTTAGCAGCAATCCTTCCGAATTGCGGTTGCAAATATAGGCAAAGATTTTAGACTGCAAAAACATTTTTCAAATTTTAATGACGCTTTTTTTTGTGAGCAGTGTTAATTTGCCTGATGTTTAGTATTTTTGCAGCTTCAAAAAAAAATAATGGATTATCAGATATTCACTTTGTCAAATGGTATTCGCGTCATTCATAAACAGGATAAGTCAGCAGTTGGATACTGTGGCCTGATTATAAATACCGGTTCACGCGACGAGAAGGAGGAAGAACATGGCATGGCACATTTTATCGAGCATGTCATTTTTAAGGGTACTAAAAAGCGGAAGGCTTATCACGTGCTAAGTCGTCTTGATGATGTGGGCGGGGAGTTAAATGCCTACACCACCAAAGAAGAAACATGTATATATGCCTCTTTTCTGAAGCAGGACTATGAGCGTGCCATAGAGTTGATCCATGATATTACCTTTAACTCCACCTTTCCGCCCAAAGAGTTGGCTAAGGAAAAAGAGGTGATTGTGGATGAGATAAACTCGTATAAAGACAGTCCGGCCGAGTTTATTTTCGATGAGTTTGAGGAGATGCTCTTCAAAAACGATCCGATGGGGCGCAATATTCTTGGCACCGAACAGAAGCTGAAAACTTTTGACGAAAAAATGATACGTCAGTTTATGCACACCAACTATAATACAGATCAAATGGTGTTTTGCTCAGTGGGAAATGCTTCGTTTAAGAAAATTGTAAAGTGGGCCGAAAAGTACTTTGGTGATGTGCCGGAAAACCGACGCTCTTATACTCGTCCTGCGGTGGTTGGATATTTACCCGAGTCACAAACTATCGAAAAAGATACGCATCAGAGCCATGTGATCATCGGCAATGTAGCTTATGATTTTAATAGCAATAAGCGGCTGCATCTGCATCTGTTGAATAATCTGTTAGGTGGCCCGGGCATGAATTCCCGCCTTAACATGGCGCTTCGGGAGAAGAATGGGATTGCTTATAATGTAGAATCGAGTTATACACCTTACTATGGGACCGGTATTTTTACTATCTATTTTGGAACCGACGAAGAGAATCTGATACGCTCTTTTGATATTATCGATAAGGAAATGCGGGTATTGCGAAACAAATCTTTAGGAGCCCTGCAATTACATAAGGCAGCCCGTCAGCTCAAAGGGCAGATTACTATTTCGTCAGATAATCGTGAAAATTTAATGCTGTCGATGGGTAAGAGTTTTATGCTGTACAATCAGGTGGATCCGCTGGAGACCATCTATCAGAAAATTGACGAGATAACAGCCACCGACATACTGGAAGTGGCCAATGAGATTCTTAACCCCAATCAACTATCGTACCTAATTTATCAGTAGCATGACTAATATTTCAATCGATCTTGAACAATATATTCTTAATCATATTGACGATGAACCGGCTGTATTGAAGGAGCTGAATCGGCAGACCCATATTAAAATGTTGCAGCCCCGTATGTTAAGTGGTCATCTGCAGGGACAAATACTGAAGATGTTCTGTAGGATGATCAACCCCCGTCGCATTTTGGAGATTGGTGCTTTCACTGGTTACTCAGCGCTGAGTATGTGTATGGGTTTGAGCAGGGAGGATGCGACGATTGATACCATTGAGATTAATGATGAGAATGAAGAGTTTATTCAGTCGTTTATCGATAAGGCAGGCATGGCCGACAAGATAAAGCTGCACATTGGTAACGCCCTGGATATTATACCGCAGCTAGATACGAAATATGACCTGGTATTTATGGATGGTGATAAGCGGCAATATTGCCGTTATTACGATTTGGTGTTTGATAAGCTGAATCGGGGTGCTTACATCCTGGCCGATAACATCCTTTGGGACGGTAAAGTAGTGGGGGGTGTGCCGGAAAATGACACTTATACAAAGGAAATTCAGGCTTTTAACGATAGGGTAAAGGCTGATGATCGGGTAGAGACGGTTATTCTGCCGTTTCGGGATGGTATATCCGTGATTCGTAAGAAATAAAACTTTTTAAACTAAGCCGTGTTTACTTCTCATCAACGAAATTGATAGGTATGAAAACAGCTATTTTCTATGGTTCGTCTACAGGTAATACACAATTTGTGGCCGATAAAATACATCGTGCGCTGCCGGGTGCTGATTGTTTGGCAGTTAATGATCTGAGTATTGAGCAGATAATGAAATACGATCATATTATTTTGGGCACCTCCACGTGGGGGGTGGGTAACTTGCAGGATGATTTCGAGCTATTTGTCGACCTTCTGTTATCGCTGGATATGTCCGATAAAACATTTGCACTCTTTGGCCTTGGCGATCAGCATACTTACCCCGATACTTTTTGTAATGGTATGGGAAAGTTGTATCATCTGCTCAAAGGAAAGGGCTGGAAGGTGATTGGTCATACTTCCGTTGAGGGGTATGACTTTTCTGAGTCGGAGGCGCAGGTTGGTGACCAGCTTGTTGGCCTCGCACTCGATGAGGATAATGAGCCGGATTTAAGTGATGCACGGATTGAGAAATGGGTAGCGCAATTAAGTTTATCATGAAGTATCATGCTGAAAGAGTGCATCTTTCGAGTGTAAGCAAGCGCTTTGTCATTAATATCGTGGCGATGGTCTTATCAAATCAGCTCTAAGTCAATTTTTTAAGTGTGATTGTTCATTTTGCCTTACATTTAATAGTACAACGAATTAACAGGTGCTATTATGTATCTTGATGAGCAGGTCTTCAATGAAGTTTCATCGCAGCATGAGGCCTTTAGTTATTGCCTGACTGGCAAAGGTGAGGTGCTTCAGTCAAAGGGTAGGTTTGTTGCTCAGGGGCTTATGCCGTCGGGCGATGAACTGATGGATTTATTGCCGGCAGCCGTTGTTTCTGCGTTTCATCAGTTTGTAATATCAAGCCGGGAGCGTCATTTCATAGACATGATGGTATGTGGCGATGAGGGCGTTTGGGTCGTAAATTGTCGATTTAAACGTAGCGAAGAGGATATTGAGTTTACAGGTTTTTTGCCCCTTGGGCAGGTTGAAGGGGCTATGGTTCCCATCGATAAGTTGCCCTACCCTGTGGCAATGGCTAATAAAGAAGGGGAGATACTGCAGCTCAACCGTTCTTTTATAGATTTTTTTCTCGATCACAGAATTATAGCCAAGCCCATCCTTATTCAGGATGTCATTAAAACCAATGAGCTGTCGCCCGAAGAATTTGAGTACAGTAAGATGATTAACTCTGGGGTTAATACGCGAGCTGTGCTATGTCAATTTAAGGGCGATAAAAACCATACTTTCCTGCTGAATCTGATTCCTGTTGATTATCGCAGTAGGAAGGTTTATCTGATAGTAGTAAAGGATTTGACACAGTTTATTGACGTGCAGCAAAGCCTTGAAGATCAGAAGCAGAATCTTCAAAAACAGATGCAAGAAGAGTTCGCCACAAGCCGATCGCTTGAGTTAAGGCTTCTTCGTAAGACCCGGCTTGAATCCCTGGGTGATATCGCCTCCGGTATCTTTTATGAGTTAAACCAGCCTTTGTTGCAACTTAGCAGCGAGCTTAATGAGTTTTTTGACCGGGGGAAGAAGGGAGTTTTGACGAATGATGATTTTGTACAGAAGTCAGAAGAGATACAGTGTCAGATAGTACGCATGCAGGATGTTGTTAATGAGATTATGGAATTTTCTACCTTTTCGGAAACTCCTTATGAATGTCTGGAGCTTAAAAAGGTGTTGAATATTGTGCTTGAGGATGTGAGCTATCAGGAACTTACAGGGCTGGTGCTGGTGCTTAATCAGCAAGCCGATGTGTTGGTTATGGGCAGGTCTTATGAGTTGGAGCAGATATTTGTTAATATTCTCATTAATAGTATTCAGTCTTTGCAGGCTAAGAGTATGCAGGAAAGAGATTTTACACCCCGTATAAAGATTAATATTGAGCAAAAAGGGGCAATGGTGCATATTAGCTTTTGGGATAATGGATTGGGAGCATCAACTAAGGTTCTGAAGCAGGTGCTTAAGCCTTTTTATACCACCCGTAAAGCTTTGGGAGGCTCTGGATTGGGCCTGTTTGTTGTTAATAATCTCATGCGTAAGATGGAAGGTTGGGTGATCGTGGACTCAATGCCCGGTAAGTATTTTGAAACAAAACTTGGCTTCCCCCTGGCAGATTAGTCGGGCAGGGGTGAGTAGGGATTAAGCAATGGTACTTTGTTTTTTAATCAGAAATTAAACGATCCAGGTCGCGCTTGCCAAAAAGTGTAGGATAATCATCCAGAAACTGCTCCATTACCACACGCATCACTGCTTCGCGCATAAATTTCGATTTATTGGCAATTTTATACTTTTTGCAATAAATATTTACCGCATCATTTTCTTTATCATTAAGCAGAAAAGTGGCCTTGTGTTTACGTAGTAAGGCCTGTTCGCGTGAGATAACTTTTTGTTTGCTTTTCTTTTGTTTTTTTGCCATTTACGCCCAGTGATTACCGGGTACAAAAATAATAAATAATAGTGTATTAAAAATTTTACATGCCGCTCATCGTCCTTTTTTGCCGGCAATTTTTAGGATAAAATAGGACGAATGATAGATAAATCAAAAATCCCTTATAAATTTGTGGGATATTATAATGAATTAAATAAAGAAATGGGACGCGCATTTGAATACAGAAAGGCCACCAAGCTGAAGCGTTGGGGTACAATGGCCAAAACATTTACAAAGATCGGGAAGCAAATAACCATGTGTGTGAAAGAAAGTGGTCCCGACCCGGCGAGTAACTCACGTTTACGTGTGTTAATCCAAAATGCCAAGGCAGCTAATATGCCTAAAGATAATGTTGAACGCGCCATAAAAAAAGCAACCAGCAAAGATACAGCGGATTATAAGGAGGTAGTGTATGAAGGCTACGGACCCTTTGGAACGGCTTTTATGGTAGAAACGGCAACAGATAATACCACACGTACCGTGGCCAATGTAAGATCTTATTTTAATAAGTATGGCGGATCGCTGGGAACCAGTGGTTGTGTGGACTATATGTTTGAGCATAAGTGCAACTTCAAAGTGGAAATGAAGGAGGGCCTTGACCTGGAGGAGCTGGAGCTGGAGCTTATTGATTTGGGTGTGCAGGAGATCTTTGAAGAGGATGGCTTTATTATGATCTACGGTGATTTTGAAGGTTTTGGACCTATTCAGAAGTATCTGGAAGATAATGATTTCAAAATTGAGAATGCTGAGTTTGAGCGCATTCCGCAGGATACGAAGGAGCTTAGTCCGGAGCAGATGGTTGAAATCGATAAGCTGTTGGCTAAATTTGAAGAGGACGATGATGTGACCAATGTTTTTAATAACATTAAATAAGATATTACTCTAAGTTATATAGCGCGGCAATCTGAACAATTCGGGTTGTCGCGTTTTTTATTGTAATGAGTTTCATCAATAAATGATAGTAATGCTGTAAAGTATGAGATATATCCTTGCTTATGGCCGATGAGATGTGTATTTTTCAATCAGAAACACAATAAATAACCAAATATTATGCAAGATTTAAAACAATACATAGAAGACAATAAACAGCGTTTTCTGGATGAGTTGTTTGAGTTAATTCGTATTCCTTCCATTAGCTCTAAGCCCGAACATAAAGATGATATGTACCGTTGTGCTGAGGCATGGAAGAAATTGATTTTGGCAGGAGGGGCTGATAAGGCTGAGATTATGGAGACCGAGGGTAATCCGGTGGTTTATGCCGAGAAGATGATCGATCCTTCGTATCCCACTGTTTTGGTTTACGCGCATTACGATGTGCAGCCGGCCGAGCCATTGGAGCTGTGGAAATCGCCTCCTTTTGAGCCTGAGGTACGCGATGGTAAAATTTATGCCCGTGGTGCTGATGATGATAAAGGACAGGGATTTATGCATACCAAGGCTTTTGAATACCTGGTGAAAACCAATCAGCTAAAATGTAATGTGAAATTCCTCATAGAAGGCGAAGAAGAAATAGGCTCGCCTAGTCTGCCTAAGTTCTGTCAGGATAATAAGGAATTGCTGAAATCTGATGTTATTCTGGTTTCAGATACCGGCATGATTGCCCCTGATGTACCAACGATTACGACTGGTTTGCGTGGTCTTTGCTATTGGGAGGTTGAAGTGACCGGACCTAATCGCGACCTTCATTCAGGTTTGTTTGGTGGTGCTGTGGCCAACCCCATAAATGTACTGGCCAAGATGATTACCGAAATGGTGGATGAGAACGGTCATATTACTGTGCCCGGTTTCTACGATGATGTGGTGGAAGTGTCAGCCGACGAGCGTGCCTTAATGGCCAAAGCACCCTACAGTGAGAAAGCCTACAAAGAAGCACTTGATGTGGAAGAACTGGCTGGTGAGAAAGGATTCACCACCAATGAACGCACAGGTATTCGTCCGTCATTCGATGTTTGTGGTATTTGGGGAGGCTACACAGGCGAGGGTGCAAAAACCGTATTGCCTTCCAAAGCCTATGCGAAAATATCATCGCGCCTGGTGCCTGATCAGGATCATAAGAAACTGGCAGAATTGTTCTGCAAGCATTTTGAGTCTATTGCGCCTAAGAGTGTTAAGGTGAAGGTGAAGCATTTACATGGTGGTCAAGCCTATGGTTGCCCGATTGATTTACCGGCCTATAAGGCTGCCGAAAAAGCCTGTGAAACGGTTTATGGCGATCGTCCGGTGCCTGTGCGAAGCGGAGGTTCTATTCCTATTATCTCTGATTTTGAGCGCATACTGGGTGTTAAGTCTGTGTTGATGGGCTTTGGTCTGGAGGCTGATGCTATCCACTCACCCAATGAAAATTTCCCGCTTGAGCAGTTTTATAATGGTATCAACACCATACCCTATTTTTATAAGTACTTTGCTGAATTAGGAAAATAAACACTGAACGCCATAGCGTCATTTGAATCGTACAGAGTGGCGATCGAATGTGAGATATAAAAAGAGCCTTTCTGCTTATGTAGTTAGGTTCTTTTTTATTTAAAGGTCTTTTTTTTGTTATCACTTCTTGTTTTTAGGGGTTATAAACGTTTGATTTGTTATTATACTGAGTTAACCCTGATTATTGGAGGGTTGTTTTGTTAAAAAGCAATTATTTTTACAATTAACTCCCTAATGTGTGGCGGTTAAAATATAAAATTCATATTTTTGCTAGCGCTAACTCAATAAAAACAGAAACGTTATGGCTAAATTAAGATTTCAGGCATTGTCTGAACTGATGAACAGGGAGGCAAGAGAAGTGAGTTTTCCCTCGGCAAAAGTAACCGATTACTACGGAGAGCTGGTATTTAATAAAGAATCGATGTCCAGGTATTTATCACAGGATGCCTATAAAGCTGTAATGGTGGCCATTGATAAGGGAGATACCATCGACCGTAAGGTAGCCGATAGTGTGGCTTCAGGCATGAAGGCATGGGCCATGGAGCGCGGGGCAACTCATTACACGCACTGGTTTCAGCCATTAACAGATGGTACTGCCGAAAAGCACGACCGTTTTCTTGACTATGGTGATAATGGCAGCATGATTGAATCATTTTCGGGCAAACTGTTGGCACAGCAGGAGCCTGATGCCTCGTCTTTCCCCTCAGGAGGGATTCGCCAAACCTTTGAGGCTCGAGGATATACGGCGTGGGATGTTTCATCGCCGGCCTTTATTATCGGTACCACTTTATGTATTCCCACCGTATTTATCTCTTACACGGGCGAAGCATTAGATTATAAAACACCTTTGCTGAAAGCTCTGCAGGCTGTGGATAAGGCAGCTGTGGGGGTAGCGCAGTATTTTGATAAAGATGTGCGTAAGGTGCATACCAACCTGGGCTGGGAGCAAGAGTATTTCCTGATTGATACCGCCTTATTTCAGGCGCGTCCCGACCTTATGGTGACCGGCCGCACCCTGATGGGGCACTCATCAGCCAAAGATCAGCAGTTAGATGATCATTATTTTGGATCGATACCCGAGCGGGTTACCAATTATATGATTGAGTTGGAGATAGAGTGTCATAAGCTGGGTATACCGGTAAAGACCCGCCATAATGAGGTGGCACCCAATCAGTTTGAGTTAGCACCGATTTACGAAGAAGCCAACCTTGCCAACGATCATAATCAACTGCTGATGGATGTGATGAAGCGGGTAGCCCGTCATCATAAATTTGAAGTGATACTGCATGAAAAGCCATTTGCCGGCATTAATGGATCGGGTAAGCACAATAACTGGTCCCTTCAAACCGATAAAGGAGTAGTATTGTTTTCACCGGGTAAAAACCCCAAAAGCAACTTGCAATTCTTAACCTTTGTGGTGAATGCCATCGCTGCGGTATATCGCAGCCAGGATCTGCTTCGTGCATCTATCTCAACGGCTTCTAATAGTCACCGATTAGGCGCCCACGAGGCACCTCCGGCCATTATTTCTGTTTTTACGGGATCTCAGATTGAGGATATGTTCGATAACCTGGCCGAGCGCATTACTGATCAGAAGATGACGCCGGACGAGAAGACAGCTCTTAAATTGGGTATTGGACGCATCCCTGAGATTCTATTGGACAATACAGATCGTAACCGAACTTCACCTTTCGCCTTCACGGGTAACCGTTTTGAGTTTCGTGCTGTAGGCTCTATGACCAACTGTGCAGCGCCCCTGACCGTTTTAAGTGCCGCCATGACTACTCAGCTCGAGGAGTTTAAAAGAGATGTAGATGCCTTGATTGAGGAGGGTGTTAAAAAGGATGAGGCCATTTTCCAAACCCTTAAAAAGCTGATTCTTGAATCGAGTCCGGTGCGCTTTAATGGTGATGGATACTCGACAAACTGGACAGAGGAAGCGGCTAAGCGTGGTCTGACCAATATTACCTCTGTACCTGAGGCCATCTCGAAATATTTGGATCCTGCAAATAAGAAAATCATGGTCGATACAGGAATCCTTACGGAGCGTGAGCTGGAGGCTCGTGCTGAGGTGGAGATGGAGAAATTTATGAAAAAGGTACAGATTGAGGCGCGTGTGCTGGGTGATTTGGCCATTAACCACATTGTGCCTACGGCCATACAGTACCAAACCCAATTGATACAAAATGTACAGGGTATGCGTGATATCTTCGATGAGCAGGAGTTTGAGGAGCTGACAGGATCACGTAGAGTACTTATTAGAAAAATATCCTCACATGTATCGGCCATCAAAGCAAAGGTGAGCGAGATGATTGAGGCTCGTAAGCGTTGTAATGTAATTGAGTCGGAGACTGAAAAGGCCTATGCCTACGATCGTGAGGTGCGTCCTTATCTGGATGATATCCGTTATCACATCGATAAGCTGGAGCTGATTGTGGACAATGAAATGTGGCCATTACCAAAATATCGCGAACTATTATTCTTTAGATAGATCGAAATAAAAAAATCTACAACTAAAAAAGGTTGCAGCCCTGCTGCAACCTTTTTTTTGAATAATACCCAAAAGTTTCGTCTAAACTTTAAAACATGCCTCTTCTGCCTAATTGTGTAGCATAATCCCGAAATAACAACTGCAGCACAGTTGAATTATTTATTTTTAGATCCGGGAATTGTACCTGATCCTTTAAGGGGATTAGGTATAATTAAAGATTTCTCATCAGGCCATTTGTAATACTGCCTGTGTTACTTTTTCGGCCCCCTCAGCAATCTGAAGTATATTGGCATCCAGCATGTAGCAGGGGGTGGTGGCTACTTTGTTGGACTCATCCACAATCACCTCGCCATGATCGGTGGTGACATGATTTCCACCCATGGCCTCGATCGCTTGTGCCGTGCCTTCATCCTGTCCGATGGTTACAGTTATATCTCCAAGTATTTTAGTGATAACAGCGGGGGCAATGCACAGGGCACCAATGGGTTTACCGGCAGCATGGGTGGTTTTAACCGCGTGTTCTGTATCAGCATCGATGGTGCAGTTGGGGCCATCAAAGGCCACGGTGCTCAGGTTTTTGGCGGCTCCGAATCCGCCGGGCAGCATCAGGGCATCAAAGTCACCTGCCTTGTAGGTACTTAGAGCCTTGATTTGACCGCGGGCAATGCGAGCCGCTTCAATCAATACATTTCGTTTTTCATCTGTGGGTTCGCCCGTGAGATGATTGATTACGTGGTGCTGCTCTATATCGGGGGCAAAAAGGGTGTATTCAGCACCTTGCCTGGCAATGGCAAGCAGGGTTAATACCGATTCGTGAATCTCAGCCCCATCGTAAACACCACATCCCGAAAGGATGACGGCAATTTGTTTTTTTGTTGTCATATCAATGGTAGTTTGTTGAGCTAATAAATTTATTAAAAATACGGGAGTTAAATAAATTTTCGCACCATGGCTTACTATTCTGCTTTACCCTCAGAGGGGTGAATTCCTTTCAGCATTGAGGATGGCAAAAAATAGGATAGCTTTGTGCGAGGTGCGTCCATAAAAAAAGGCAACCTCTTCGGCTGCCTTTTCCAATTTCAATGATGGTGATTAGTCCTCTTGCGGAACAAATACCACCTCTATCTTATCGGCTTTCTTGAAGAATTTCTTGGCCAGTTTTTTGGTGCTCTTGGCATCGATGCTTTCGATTACGTCTTCGTAATTTTCAGTCAGCGCCATGTTAGTACCATCGATGTAATAGCCACGGATGTTATTCATCCAGTAGGCATTGTGCTCTTTGCTCTCGGCTCGGCTCTTCAGCATGTTCTTGCGTGTCTTATCCAAATCCTCGCGGGTAGCCCCCTCCTTCATCAGCTTATCAATTTCGGCATAAACCAGGGGAATAAGTTCGCTAGCACGTTCCGGGTCACAGTCGAATTGAATGGCCAAAATGCCTTCAGCATCCGGGTAGTGACTGGTGGATGATTGTACGGCAACTCCGTAGGTGCCACCTTCCTTTTCGCGGATGCTTTCGGTGTAGCGCAGTCTTAAAACCGAACTTAGTACCGACATGCCAATGCGATTTTGTGGTGTATAGTCAAGGTCGCTATTATAGAAGATCGATACGGTAGCTTTAGGTTCTGTAAGCTTTAACGGTATGGTTTTTTGCGTAAGGCCTTCAGGACCTTCAACATTGTTATCCACCCAGTTTTCGCGTGTTTCCTCCGAGTTAATGGCACCCAAATATTTGCATGCTATGCTTTTGGCTGTCTCTTTATCGATATCGCCCACAATGAAAAAAGTGAAGTCGGCCGCATTACTAAAGCGCTCCTTGTAAATGGCTTGCATGCGATCAAAGGATACCCTATTCAGGTATTCAGTATCAAAAATCAGGTTGCGCTCGTGATAGTTAGAGCGTATCTGGCTGATGCTATCCTGCATAATTTTTTTAGGATTATCACCCATATTAGCCACATAGGCCTTGTAACGTGCCATTAGCGCATTGTGAGCCTCCTCATCAAAGCGGGGCTGCTCAAAATGCAGATAAGCCAACTGCATCATGGTTTCAAAATCCTGAGTGCGACATTTCCCATTAATTGACTCAGAGAGGCCTCCAATGTTAAAGTCAACAGACACACTCTTGCCACTCAGGGCTTTTTGTAGGGATATGGCATCATAGTTGCCAATTCCTGAGGCTGGAATGAAATCAGCTGCCATACTTGCCGATGGTAGGTCTTTAACATCGTACAATGACGATCCACCCTTGCTGTAGCTGGTCATGGCTACCTGATTTTTATTGTAATCGGCAAAGCGATATACCACTTTTGTGTTGTTGTTAAGGGTCCATTCAACGGCATCCAGCTCGGGTAGCTCACGTTCCGATATCACCTTGCCTTCTACGGGTAACTCTTCTACCAGCGAGGTGTTTACTACTTCATCAATATAGGCGTCAATGGCAGTATTGCTTTCTACTGCATTTACTATGGCGAAGGCTTTGTCCTTATCAAGATGTGTAATGCCTTCTTTTTCTGGTCCACTTACAATGATCACCCGGTTTTCATCCGTGTACATCTTATTAAAATAGGCTTTCAGCTCATCCGTTGTGATGGAAGGGATAACCTGCTTCGCAAATTCATATTCGTATTCGATGCCTGGCGTGGGTACGTTTTCAAGATACAATTCTGCAATTTCGCGACAGTAGCTGTCGTGATTAATTTTATCGCGCTGCTTATAGTAATTCTCGAAATTAAGGAGCATCGCTGTTTGGGCACGTTCCAGTTCTCCGGATGTAAAACCAAAGCGTTTGATGCGCTCTACTTCGGTTAATATGGCTTCAAAAGCCTTGGCTTCTTCATTTTCCTTGGCCGTTGTGTTAATGCTCAGCATGCTTACGGTGCGAGGATAGTCAGAAAACCCTATCGAGGCATTGATAAAAGGAGGATTGCCTTTTTGCAGTAGTTCGTTAATGCGGTTGGCAGCCATGCTGCGAATGAGGCTCCTCATATAATTGGTAAGCAGGGTATTGTAATTCTTGTCGTCCGCAGATTCTGCTTTATGGCGGATGTACATGGCTACGCTTGATTGTGGATTTTCCTTGTCGAGAGCGAGTTGAAAAGTCGTCTCATCCTTGGGTTCCACGTTCACTTCGTAACGTTTCTTGGGGTTGCTAATCGCCGGTATCTTCGAAAAGAGTTTAATTACTTTTTGCTCCATTTCGGCTGCATCAAAATCTCCTACCACAGCAACGGCTTGTAGGTCGGTGCGGTACCAGTCGTGGTAGAAACGGCGCAACTCATCGTAGTCAAAGCCTTTAATCACGTCCAGCTCTCCAATCACGTCGCGTTCTGCATATTTGGAGTTATTCATTAAAGCAGGCATCATTTTGGCACGTGTCCGGAAACTAGCATCGCGGCGTGTACGCCACTCCTCTGATATAACCCCGCGCTCGGCATCAATCTCTTCTTCTTCCAGCAAGAGATAGTTCGACCAATCGTGCAGGATAAGCAGGCAAGTATCCATCAGTCCATTGGGAGCTACCGGCACGTTGGAAATATTATACACAGTTTCATCCTGCGCTGTGTAGGCATTGATGTTACGGCCAAAGGCAATTCCGTGTTTCTCCAGTGAGGAGATCACTCCTTTGCCGGGGAAATGCTTGGTGCCGTTAAAGGCCATGTGTTCCAGGAAGTGGGCCAGTCCGTCTTGTGAGTCATCTTCCAGAATACCACCCACATTTTGTATGATGTAAAAGCTGGCGCGTTCTTTGGGTTCTTTATTATGACGAATGTAATAGGTCAGTCCATTGTCAAGTACGCCCGTCCTAATCTCTGGGTCGATGGGCACAGGTGCGTTCAAATCGAACTGTGCACTGGTGTTGCCTAACACTAAAAATAGTGCGAGGGCAAGTGAAAATAATTGTTTCATTTGGTCAGTTTTTATTTTTCATTATTTGTGTAGCGAGTGTATTCAATTATCATTTTTATTGTATTGCCTGGGATAAGGCCTGGGTATGAGATAGGGGTGCGTCCGACAAAGCAAATATATTATTTTTGCTTTTATGGAGAACATGACTCTTTGCACAAAGGTTTATAAAAGCACCGGAGGCAGCGTTGTTTTGGCTACCTCCGGTGTTGGCTTTTTATTGACTTAGCTGTGTTACCACTTGCTTCAGCTCTTCGGCATCAGGGTATTTAACTAACATGCTTTCAGCCAGTGTGCGCGCCTTTTTGTTCATCCGGTTATTTAAGTAAAAACGCAGGAGCTCGGCATTGCTGTTGTACGAATCGACGAGCTTAATTTCCTTTTTCAGGTATTGCTCAGCTTTTATTTTATCACCTATGAAATCGAACATCATAGCAATGTTATGAGCCACCCTGGGGCGATCCGGATCTAAAGAGTATGCCTTTATCAAGTTTTTAAGCGAGGCATCATACTGCTGCATTTCTGACAGCAACAGACCGAAGGAATAGAGCGCGGCAGCATCTTCGGGCTCCTCCTTCAGGTAGGCCTCGAACAGAGGCTTTGCCGCAGCATTTTTTTGCATGCGGTTGTAGAGATAGGCCAGGTTGAGCTTTACAAAGTGTAACTCTTCATCTTGCTCCAGCGCTTTCAGGTAGAATCGTTCAGCATCGTTGTATGCCCCCCGGTTATAGTAGAAATTGCCCAGGTTAAATTTGCCAATGGGGAAATCGGCGTTGTAAATCAAAATATCTTCATACTCTTTTATGGCTATATCATAGGCCTTGCGATGTTGCGCGGGTATTTGAGCATCGCCCATTGTTGACAGCATACGTGCTGCTTCGGTTCGCACCGCCTTGGTGTCGTCGCGTAGCATTGCAAACAGCCGATCGGCGTCAGCCTCGCTGGTCATTTGAATGGCTCTTAGGGCAGCAAGGCGCATATCCGGATAGAGGCTGGACAGGTAGTTTTCTACCTCTTGTTTCAGGGTATCCTGAAAATAGTTACCCATGTATTGAATGGACAGGCTTCGGATACTGTGTGGGTAGAGGTCGTCGTTGATAATGCCTTTTAAGCGTTGTAGTCCTTCAGGCTTACCTTGTCGTGCGGCATCAAAGGCCTGGGCGAAATGAAAATTTCGATTTTCGCCATACCACTTGGTAATATAGTTTTCCGACCACTGATTGCTTTTATCAGCATGGCATTGATTACATGCGTTGGGTACTCCATATTTGATGGATAGATCGGGGCGCGGGATGCGGAAGCTATGGTCGCGCCGGTAATCAACGCCCATATAATATTGCCCATGCATGTGGCAATTGATGCACAGAGCACCGGAACCCACCTCAAACTTCACGCCCGAATCGGAGATGACAGCATCACCCTCCATCCCTTCGGTTTTATGAAAATGGTGGTCGGGTGTGTCATATATGTCGCCAGTGTGGCATTGCAAACACAGTTTGTTATAGTCGGTTCCGAACAGCAACTTTCCGCTGTGCACATTGTGACAATCGTTGCACTGTACCTCACGTTCCTTGGTGTACATTTTACTTTGGATGAAGGAAGCATACACATAATCTTCCTCCAGTATCTGACCATCGAGGTGCCAGGTCGGTACATCGGGCAGGTTGGGGATAATATGGTTATGAATGTTGTGGGTGCTATAATCGAAATCGCTGAGTGCACTGCGGCGCGAATGGCAGCGGGCACAGTTATCAACATACTGCTCGTTGCTGATGCCGCTGGTTTTTATGGGTAAGCCATAGTTTTCATATTCGTCACGGGCATACTCAGGCAAAGCGGCCCACTTGAGGTGGTTCGACGAGGGGCCATGGCAGGCCTCGCAGCTTACATCAATCTCCGACCAGGTGGTGTGGTAAGTATCGTTAATGTGATCATAGTTCTTCTGCAGGTTGGTGGAGTGGCAATCGGCACACATGCTGTTCCAGTTTTGTGCCTGATTGGTCCAGTGCAGCCAGTTGTCATGATGTATATCTTCGTTGGTGTAGATGGAGTCCACCATGTGATACCATACACTGTCCAAGGTGTTCCAAGTGAGGGGGAGCGTTTGCAGGCGACCACCTTCAAATTCAACCAGGAATTGCTGTAACGGGGTAAAGCCAAACACGTATTTTACCTCAAAATCCTGTAGGGTACCATCGGGGCCATCGGTATTCACCATAAACTTACCGTCTTTTTTAAAGGCGCGGTGTGTCATGCCATTGCCTTCTATGCTCACATTGTTAAAGTTGGCCAGCACCGTTGAGTCAGTGGCGATATCCATGGCACGGTCGTGATGAGACCCTAACCAATCGTTGTATTCGGGCAGATGGCATTCGATACAGGTCTCGCGTCCTACAAATTGGGGTGTTTGATCTGTTATGCCTGTTTGTGCCGGGCGGTAGGTCTGTATGAGCAGGTAGGCGGGAAATAGTAAAATTAAAGCACCGGCCAGTACCAGCATTAGGTTGTTATATCGTTGGGTATTAATCATTACGCATAGCTTATTTGTGAACGGTTGTGCTTTGAACGTTTGATGGGTTTATTAGTGTTCACCCACACCCGACCATTGGCAATGGTAATGGGTAGGACATCTAGTGCCCTTGTGGCCGGGGGAGCCAGCACTTCGCCTCTTCGGTTGAAGGCTGAAGCATGACAGGGGCACAGAAATTTATCGTCTTTTTGTTTATACTGAACAGCGCAGCCCAGGTGGGTACACTTGGTAGATAAAGCCAGAAAGCCACCATCCTTTAGGCGCGACAGGTAAAAACGCTCGCTGCTGAATGGGTAAACCTTGCCCTTATCAAACAGCGCTACTTCACCGGCATCGAACAGGCCGGTGGGTTGCGGCTGCTCACCTCCTTTCTTCAGGAGCTTAACAAATACATACACCAATTCGAGTGATACAATGGTTAGTATGGCTCTTTTAATAAAGCGTCGTCGTGTTATTTTTTCTATAAAACTCATCAGTTGTTTTTAATCGTTAGGCAAATAAATGCATTCCCTCTCCCCGCAGCAGGCTGCCCACCAAGGTCATTACCAGGTAAGACGTTAATAATATGCTTACTACGCTCATTATCAGCTCTAGCGCATTGGCTTTGAGTTTTATTTTTACAATGGCAATAAAAGCAGCGCCCGGAACCATGTATAGTAGTAAGGGTAAAAGTCCGGTGGTAAGTAGTATGGGTGCTTCGGGCCACCAGGCTTGGAATTTAAGAAAGTATTCGGTACCCGGTATGATGAGTAAAGTAATGAACAGGGCATAAATAATTGAATATACGGTGATGGCTTTGCCCTTGGGGCTATTAAACCAAACGCCTACATTTACCTCTAATCCTTTTATATATGGAATGTAAACAAACAGAGCGATGACAAGAAGCGGCACGATAAAGATACCAATGCCCGGATGCAGGTGCAGTAGCAGCTCCTGAAAGCCCATAAAATACCAGGGGGCCTTGCTGGGGTTAGGACTCTCCAAAGGGTTGGCCTTGTCAAGTAAAGGGGCGTTTACCAGCATAGAAGAAAGGAGGATGGCCAGCAGAAGTCCCAGGGCTACTACAATTTCCTTGTAGAGAAGTTCCGGATGCGTCTTTACCATTTCTGTCTTAGTGCTGTCAGCCACTGTCACTCCCTTGGCTTTACGCACCAGCCAGAAGTGGATACTCATTACAAAAACCATTAACAAAGGCAACAAGCCTGTGTGGAAATGATAAAAGCGCAAAAGGGTGCCCTCATTCACCTCGCTGCCACCCCGCACCAATGAGGCAAGGGCATCGCCAATCAGGGGTATATAGCTGAGCATGTTGGTCATAATGGTTACCGCCCAATAGGCCAGTTGATCCCATGGAAGTAGGTAGCCTGTGAAGTTCGACATAATGACTAAAAACATTAATAATAAGCCGTACAACCAGTTTTTACGTCGTTCGTGATAAATGGAGTTGCTGTAAAATACCCGGATGAGGTGTAAGAAAGAAACAATAACCAGCAGCATGCCACACCAATAATGCATATTACGAAGCAGCTGACCAAAAAATACTTCCTGTTGCAGGTATTGAATGGAGTCATATGCACCTTTGACAGAAGGCACATAGACAAAGCGAAGCAGCATGCCACTAATAAAGAGTAAGATAAACAGTAAGGCGGCAATGCCTCCTAAGCCAAAGGTGCGGGTGTATTTTATAGCTTGTTTGTTAACCCTTGGCGGATGCAGGTGTAACAGAAATTTGGTAATTGCTTTTTGTGTTGCCGGATTATTCATTTCTTGGTGTTTTGGTGCTAAAATAACAGCATTACTCGTAATTTATTAATTCATCCAATAAAATTTCTGACGCAGGGTGATTTGAAATATGGAGCTGGTTGATGCAGGCCTTTCATGACTGCTCTTGCTATGTTGCAGATAATGGTTAATGTCGGCACTTAGTTTCGAACTGATCTGGTAGCCCAGCCCCAGACCATAACGTCCCTGTGTTAAAAAAACATCATCAGCCTCTTCGTATACATTAAAGTAGAGTTCGGCCGAGGCACTGTAGAAGAGTGACTTGGGAGCGATGGCTTTACCGTCGAAACGCCCTTGATGCGAAATGCGGTAGCGTAGGCGCATCTTAAAATATTTATCATCAGAACTGCGGAAAATACGCTCTTCCAAACGGAAACGATGTTGTAGTGCTGAGCTTTTAAAGCGTGGATAGGACGCGTTCAGGGATTGGTGGGGCCGGTATTCATGGCGTATGTTTTTGCTTTCCTTCTCTGATCCCGGGTTGGTATGCAAAGTAAATACCCGGTTATACATCAATCCGGCGTCTACTTTAATAAGGTGAGAAACAATGGTCTGAAGGCTACCCCGAAAGCCCCAACGCGTCCATGTATTATCGCCCAGCCCCAGGTATGAGCCTGCATCAAGGTTCAGTCTGTATTTGGTGCCGAGGCGGTGTTGTTGCACGTAAATGGATCGCAGTTCTCCTGCATTATTAAATATGCGAAAGTCAATATTTTGCTGTGCCTTGCCATAAAAGAGTGGCGTAATAATAAAAAGTATAAGTATTGTAATTGGTTTCATTCTTTCACACCCTATTCAACCCAAATACTTTCGGATTGTTATTAACAGTAAAGGTGACAAAGATATCAATTATCATCTGGTATTTGTCCATAAAAACTAAGATATGAGTTCAAACACTTATCCCATAATAGCCGTTGGTGCGAGCATTGCCGCCATAAGCTTTATCCGCACTTTGCGCAAGCACAACGATCAGCGTCCTGTCTTGTTAATACATGGCGAAGATCGCCTACCCTATAAACGTACCAAGATTAACAAAAATATGGTGCGTGGCTTTGGTAAAGATGATTTTAAGATGGCGGACCCGCAGTGGTATTCCGATCAGAATGTTACTCTGCTGTACGATCGGGTGATTAATATAGATAGTAATGAACGGATGATCAGTACGAAAAGCGGGAAGGTTTTTAGTTATGGCAAACTATTGCTGGCCACCGGTGCCATCTCAGTAGTGCCTGTTATTAGTGGTCTTGATAGCCAGCAAATACACAGTGTTCAAAATGCTGCTGATGTAGATAGGGTATTGGCGGCATGTAATAATAAGCAACGCTTCCTGATTATTGGAGCCGGTGTTGAAGGCATCGAAACGGCTGATCAGCTTGTGCGTAAAGGTAAGCAGGTGATTGTGGCCAATCGTATGCAATTACCCTTGCAAAAATTATTTCCTGAAACGATTACCCGATTGCTCGAGGAGCGGATGGAAGCGCACGGGGTAAGGCTCTTTAAGGGCGTGTCGGTCAATAGCATCACTGAGGTCGATGGCGTGTATCATACCCGTCTGAATGGTGAAAACCTTGAGTTTGATGCTGTGATCGCCTGTACTGGTGCCTTGCCCAATGTGGAGCTGGGGCGTAAAGCAGGCCTTAAGGTAGGGCAAGGTATTATTGTGGACGAATATTTGCAAACCTCTGATAAGGATATTCTGGCAGCGGGCGATGTGGCTCAGCATAAGAACGGGGTGGTTACGGGACTGTGGCATGCTGCCGAGCATCAGGGGCAGCTGGCAGCTTTAAATCTGTTGGATAAGCCTAGTGCTCATACCCTGCCTCCCTTCCGGTTAAAAACAAATGTGTTTGGTTTATATCTTTTTTCAGGCGGTTACGAGGCGGTTATTCCTGATGTTGATGAGGTGCAGGAGCAAAGGCATGGTAATATACTGCGTATCATGTATTTTTCAGAAGGAAAACTGAAGGCGGTTGTTTTTGCGAATGATGGTGATCGGGCTAAGCTGTATCAACAAGCTCTATTTGAGCGCTGGGATAAGAAAAGGGTGGCGCATGAGTTGCCCTTACCACCAAAGATGAGTTTTTTGTTTTCGCTCTCGTAAATGGGCATATTAACTGTATATTTATGCCATGAAGATGTATATTAATGCCTCGTTATAAACTTATTAAAGAAGTGCATTCAATCATTTTTTTAATGGATCATGGTTTTTAAATTTGCGACACGAAGAACCTAAAATTTTAAACCAATTGTCCATGATAAAAACCATTGATACCGGTGTCTTCTCTGAGATAGGAGAGCTGGAAGGTGTTATTTTGCACACGCCGGGGAAGGAAGTGGAAAACATGACCCCATCCAATGCTGAGCGAGCCCTGTATAGTGATATTCTGAATTTATCGGTAGCCGTGGAGGAGTACCGGCAGTTTGCTGGTGTGCTCGAAACAGTGACACCGACCTATCAGGTCAAAGATTTGCTGGCTGAGATATTGGAGCAGCCTAAAATAAAGCTAAGCCTGATAGAGAAAATATGTACTTATGAGCAGGTGTTAAATATCAAAGAAGATTTGTTGGCCTTACCTGCCCCAGAGCTGGCACGCCAGCTTATTGAGGGTGTGAGCCAAAAGACGGATTCACTGACTACCTTTTTGTCAGACGATCGTTATTCGTTGCGGCCGCTTCATAATTTCTTTTTTACCCGCGATGCCAGTGTAAGCATGTACGATAAAGTGCTTATTTCAAAAATGGCCAATAAGGTGCGCGAACGCGAGGCCATGGTAATGGAAGCCATCTTTAATCATTCCGATCGTTTTAGAACGCAAACGGTAAATCCCCTTAATTTTTATAATGTGGGTGTCGAATCGATGATCGAGGGTGGTGATGTGCACATTGCGCGCGAAGATGTGTTGGTGATCGGTAATAGTGCCCGTACATCGTCGCAGGGTATTGACTTCATTGTCAATCAATTGAAGCAGCGTAAGGAGCGGCAGTATGTTGTGGTGCAACAGTTGCCCTCCCAGCCCGAGTCATTCATACACCTTGATATGGTTTTTACCTTTCTGGATAGAGATGCTTGCATGGTGTATGAGCCCCTGATTATGAAAGACAGTCGTTACAGTACCATATTAATTACGGTGGATAATGGAGAAGTGGCCTCCATAGAGAAGAAGTCTAACCTGGTGAGCTGCCTGAAAGAGTTGGGAATGGATATGAAGCCTATTTACTGCGGTGGATCGGGTGATATATGGACACAGGAGCGGGAGCAGTGGCATAGTGGTGCTAACTTCTTTGCGATGGCACCGGGTAAGGTGTTGGGCTATGCTCGTAATGTGCATACCATGGAAGAGATGAATAAGCATGGTTTTGAGATTCTTAAGGCCAATGATGTAATCAGCGGTGAAGTAAAAGTAGCCGATTATGACAAGTGTGTGGTTACGATTGGCGGATCAGAATTATCGCGTGGAGGAGGTGGTGCCCGATGCATGAGTATGCCGGTGCGCCGTAAGCCGGTTAGCTGGTAGTACTATGCTGAAAATATAAAAGCGGGAAAATCACTGAGTGGTCATCCCGCTTTTTAAAACTGTGGCTTCCTAATTCACAATTTCTTGCACGCGATCAGCTGCTTCCTGCAGGGTGATGGCGGAGTACACTTTAAGTCCCGATTCATCTATGATTTTTTTACCTCCCTCGGCATTGGTACCTTGTAGGCGTACAATGATGGGGATGTTTATTTCACCAATGTTTTTATAGGCTTCAACAACACCATTGGCAACGCGGTCGCAGCGTACAATCCCTCCAAAAATGTTAATGAGTATGGCTTTTACATTGGGGTCATCCAAAATAATTTTGAGACCCGCTTCTACAGTACTGGCATTAGCACCACCCCCCACATCCAGGAAGTTAGCAGGATCGCCGCCCGACAGCTTAATGATATCCATTGTGGCCATGGCAAGGCCTGCGCCATTTACCATACAGCCCACATTGCCATCAAGTTTTACAAAGTTAAGGTTGCTTTTAGCGGCTTCGGTCTCGGCAGGATCTTCCTCCGAGAGGTCACGCAAGGCAGCATAGTCTGGATGACGGAACAGAGCGTTATCATCAAGATTTACTTTAGCATCTACCGCCAGTATTTTATCATCCGATGTTTTTAGTACCGGATTGATTTCAAACATGGATGAGTCGGTGGCTTCGTAGGCCTTGTATAAGGCAGATACAAATTGGGTCATGGACTTCATGGCGGCACCTGACAGCCCTAGGTTAAAGGCGATTTTACGGGTCTGGAAGGCTTGAAGACCAAGGCCGGGATCTATTTCTTCTTTATGGATAAGGTGGGGGGTTTTGTCGGCTACCTCTTCTATGTCCATACCTCCTTCGGTGGAGTACATGATGATATTTTTACCGCTACTTCGGTTGAGTAATACACTCATATAAAATTCGGCCGTTGGATTTTCACCAGGGTAATATACATCCTGGGCAATCAGTACCTTGTTAACCTTCTTACCATCAGATCCCGTTTGATGGGTAATTAGGTTCATACCAATAATCTGTTTCGATAGTTGCTTTACTTCATCGAGCGACTTGGCTAATTTTACACCACCGCCTTTCCCGCGTCCGCCCGCGTGTATCTGTGCTTTCACTACCCACCAGCTGGTTCCCGTTTCGGCTTGCAGCCGCTTAGCGGCCTCAACTGCTTTCTCTGGTGTGTCGGCTACAATGCCTTCCTGTATGGCTACACCAAATGATTTTAGTATTTCTTTTCCTTGGTACTCATGAATATTCATAATTAGCGGGATTTAGTATTTCTACAAAAGGGTACATTTATTATTAATTATCTTAGAAACAGGAATAGTGCTATTTTTGTTGTCAAAATAATGATGAATGAGAAAATTAAGAACGAGCGAGTTAAAGCGCTTAAGCGTTGAGGAGTATAAAGAAATTACAAAGATGCCCATTGCTATTGTAATGGATAATATTAGGAGCTTAAATAATGTGGGTTCGGTGTTTCGGACGAGTGATGCACTGAAGGTTGAGAAAATTATCCTGTGTGGCATCACGGCCACGCCCCCCAATAAAGAAATCCATAAAACGGCACTGGGAGCTGAAGACGCTGTGGACTGGCAGTATGTAGAAGAAACAACAAGTGCCATTGATCAGCTTAAGGCTGAGGGGTGGACTATTTGTAGTCTTGAACAGGTTGAAAACAGCACCTCATTATTGGATTTTGAACCGCAGGCCAATGCTAAATATGCCCTTGTGCTGGGTAATGAGGTGAAGGGTGTTCAACAAAAGGTGGTGAACATGAGTGATGTGTGCATTGAAATACCGCAATATGGCACCAAGCATTCGTTCAATGTATCCGTGAGTTGCGGCATTGTGCTTTGGGAGTTATTTCGCAAGTTGCAATAACTGTTAAGTACTTGCGATAAAGACAAAAAGAAAGGGGTGAATATTAATTCACCCCTTTGTTATATCTCAGTTGCTTTAATTACTGAATGATAGATTTGAATGTTGCATCTTCGAAGTACTTGCCAAACTCCATGTCAGTAGCGGCAGCAGCTTTGAATTTAGCATCCAGTTCACAAGCCTTACGCAAGCTGTCAAACATCATGTCGCTTTCAGCTGTTCTAGCACCTACAATGGCTTTCAGGTAGTATTTGAAACCTACTTCCACTGTGTTGGCATTGATGGTTGATAAAGCAGCATCGTATTTACCGGCTAAGATTTTAGCCAAAGCAGCGTTGCAGTTTGTGCTGTTACCGAAGTAACGGATAGCTGCATCGTAATCGCCTTTGTAAATAGAGATGATACCTAAGTTGTTGTCCAGCTCAGCGCCAGCACCTGCAGCAGCACCAAAGTGCTCTTCAGCTTTGGCTACATCACCTTCGCGAAGTGCGATAACACCCAGGTTGTTATTGATTTCAGCAACACCACCTTTGATGCTGTTGGCTTTTGTGAAAGCCGCCTTAGCACCGGCAAGGTCACCTTTGATGTACTTGCTTACACCAATATTGTTCTGTGCTCTCCAGCACTTAGGGAAGTTAGCAGCAGCGTCATTGTAAATCTTCAATTGCTCATCTACATCTTCAGTGAGGGTAGCAGCATAAAGAATTTCCTCAATGTTCAGTGCGCTTGGGTTGCTTGCAGCTAACTCAGCAATTTCCTCATCGCTCTTACCAATAACTTCTGCGTTAACAGAAATTTTAGAACGACGCAGCTTAGGTAGAATCTCGTCAGCGATTACGCTGAAAGTTTCTGACATATTCTTGATTTCACGCTCACGTACCTCAGGATCGCTGTACATTGAAAGAACGCGAAGGATTAATTCTTTGTCCTGAATGTTAGAAGCTTCCATCTGTGCTTTGAATCCTTCCCAGTCTTCTGGTGTGTTCTTCAAAGTGTAGTTAGCCTCATCAGTACCACCTTCTACTTTCGCTTTTCTCATCTCACGGGCAAGATAGTCTTTGGCTACTTTTTCACGACGAGTAGCTAATTTGCTGTTAAGGTCAGTAGGACCGTCTGGTGAAGCGTAAGCTGAGATGTCAATGCCTTTGAAGTTGATGTTATCAGTAGCTTTAATCTCTTTCATGTAAGCTTTGATAGCTGCGATTTCATCTTTTCTTAATTCCGAACCGCGGATGTTTGCCTGCTGGATTAAGAAGAAGATGTCAGCGGCTTTTGATTGAGCAATGATGCGTTGGAAAGCATCCTCACCTATTGCAGCTTGAGCGCCTTGGCTAGCCACCAACTCAGAAGTAGAAATTACACCATCGGCAATTTTATAATCTTCAAATTCTTTGGTTGTTGACCCTTTAGTTGCCTTGATGCGAACCACAAGATCAGATACACGCATGTTTTCGTTATAGGGTACAGACTCGCTATAAGTGTACGAACCACCTGTAGCGTTTGAAATTACCTTATCATTACCATCAACGTTTTCACCTTGTACGCGGTATGATGGAAAAGCTGTTTCGCCTCCTTCATAAACCAAAACAGGAGTGGCCTCGAAGGTCACATTTTTGTCGAAGTATTTTTCGGGGAACTGAACTGTTACGTCTAAGTTAACCTTACCAGCGTGTGCTTCCAATACGGGAGGATTAACTGAATAACTAACGTCCTTCGCACCTTTGTTCATCTTGTCTAAACCAGAACAGCTTGCTAACAAAGCTGCAACGGCCAGAGATGCAATTAGAGAAATTCTAATTCTTTTCATAATGTTTACCCAATTATTTGTTTTTGACTTTATTCTACAGTGTTCCTGCAAAATTAAAAATGTTTTTAAAAAATAAAATAGAGATAAGTCATTATTTAGACTTATCAAACAATAAAGATAAAGAAATAACGTAAAATATACAGTTTAATCATCAAAAACATAAGTTTAATCTTTGCAGTCTGCCTTTTTCATCAAATCGAACAGGGGCTTCTGGTTGATAAAAACATCTTTTGAAGCCAGTTTTTCGAAATGCAATTTTATGATTTTGTACTGTTAGTTTTTACGTTTAATAGAGTAGTTGCTTTTGGTTTAGTTTTTGCTCTTTCAGCTTACCGCCGATGTAACCAATGAGTACGCCGATCGCCCAGCCAATACTTACGCCTGCCATTAGGTGCCCGCTTGCGATCATCAGCGAAATCAAAGCTCCTAAGCAGCTTCCGCTAATCATGCCCAGGGTGGTGTAGGTGGCTGTTGTGCGTCCTTTAACATGTTGCTTGTGTGTTGCTTTAAGGTGCTTCTGAGTTTCCTCAACCCATTGTTCGAAGCGTTTGTTGATGTTGGCATCCTGCTGAAACAGAGGGCGTATATTGCTTACAAAGGCAGCCCCGTCGTTGCTATACTTACGGCAGTGACTGCATTGGTGGCTATGGCTATCAAGCACACCCATCAAGCGGGGTAACACAGCGAGGCTTAAGGTGCGTATCTCAACTTTCGGAATGTCTTTTAGCTGGGCATTGAGTTGGTCAAATGCTTCCTCTTGCTTCATATCTCTTTGTTATGATGTTTTCCAGATTGAAAAATAACAAAAAATCAACTACCAGTCAAAAAAGGCCCGCTCAACGAGCAGGCCTTATTAAAAATATGGTAGCTTATTTTTAGTCGTTTTTAGGCTTTGGCTTGCGGTCGGGACGTGGTAATAATACCTTGCGCGACAGCTTTAATTTGCCAGAGCGTTGATCTACCTCGATGAGCTTAACCTCTACTTCATCACCTTCCTTAAGGGCGTCCTCCACCTTCTCGAGGCGCTTCCACTCAATTTCAGAGATGTGTAATAGTCCATCTTTTCCGGGTATGATTTCAACAAATGCACCGAAGGGTACAATTGACTTAACTTTACCTTTGTAAACCTCACCCACTTCCGGTACTGCTACAATGGCTTTTACCTTGGCTACACCTGCATCAATTGCATCTTTGTTGGAAGCCGAGATGGCTACTTTACCAAAGTTACCTTCTTCTTCGATGGTGATTACTGTATCGGTGGTTGCCTGAATCTCCTGAATGATCTTACCACCCGGTCCGATTACTGAACCAATCATGTCCTTTGGAATGTCAAATTTAACAATTCGGGGAGCATGAGGTTTGTAGTCTTCGCGTGGCTCGGTAATGGTCTCTTCCAGCTTGTCAAGGATGTGCATACGACCGGCCTTGGCCTGATTTAGGGCTTGTTCCAATACTTCGTATGACAGACCATCCACCTTAATATCCATCTGAGTGGCAGTGATACCATCGCGTGTACCGGTTACTTTAAAGTCCATATCTCCCAGGTGGTCTTCGTCACCTAAGATGTCGGATAGAACGGCAAATTGTCCGGTTTTGCTATCGGAAATTAATCCCATGGCAATACCTGAAACGGCTTTCTTGATGGGTACACCGGCATCCATTAAGGCAAGTGTTCCGGCGCACACGGTAGCCATTGATGATGAGCCGTTTGACTCAAGAATATCAGATACGATACGCACTGTGTACTCATAATCTTCGGGTAACATGCGTTTTAGGGCACGGAAAGCCAGGTTACCGTGTCCGATCTCACGACGGCTGATGCCACGTGCGGGACGTGCGTCACCGGTAGAGAAGGGAGGGAAGTTGTAGTGAAGTAAGAAACGCTCGTAGCTCTTGTTCATCACATCATCAATTAACTTCTCATCCAGCTTGGTACCCAGTGTAACTGTAGTAAGCGATTGTGTTTCACCACGGGTAAATACTGCTGATCCATGAGCACCTGGAAGGTAGTCTATCTCGCTCCAGATAGGACGAATCTCATCGGTCTTACGGCCATCGAGACGGAATTTCTCGTCCAATACAACTTTACGAACGGCTTCCTTCTCCACGTCGTGGAAATATTTTTTGATCAGGCCAACGGGTGCCTCTTCTTCGGCATCTTCAGGATAGTTGGCTTCGATAAACTCATCGCAGATAGCCGCAAAAGCATCGATGCGCTCGTGCTTATTCGGATTGGCCGACTTGGCTACTTCATAGGCTTTATCGTAGGTGGCTTCCCATACTTTTTTCTCCAGTTCAGCGTCGTTTTCCTCGTGACAGTATTCGCGCTTTTCTGTTTTACCCAGGGCTTCCATCATTTCAATTTGAGCCTGGCACTGAACTTTAATCGCATCATGTGCCACCTTCATGGCTTCCAGTAGCTCGGCTTCTGATACTTCCGACATCTCACCTTCTACCATCATAATGTTTTCGAGGGTAGCGGCCACAATAATGTCCATATCGGCATCCTGCAGTTGCGTTGTAGTTGGGTTTACCAGCAGTTCACCATTTACGCGGGCAACTCTCACTTCTGAGATAGGCCCGTTAAAGGGCACATCAGATACTGCCAAACATGCAGAAGCAGCCAGACCTGCCAGTTGATCAGGTAGCACTTCTTCATCAGCTGAAATAAGGTTTACCGTCACAAATGTGTCGGCGTGGTAATCATCGGGGAAAAGTGGACGTAAGGCACGGTCGATAAGACGTGAAACGAGTATTTCATAATCCGATGGACGCGCTTCTCTTTTTTGGAATCCCCCGGGGAAGCGTCCAACAGCTGCGTATTTCTCTTTGTACTCAACCGTTAGCGGCATAAAATCTACATCTGGTTTTGCTTCCTTTGCAGAAACAACTGTCGCTAACAAATAGGTATTACCCATTTTTACAACTACCGATCCGTCAGCCTGCTTGGCTAACTTACCTGTTTCAATGGTAATTGTTCTGCCATCACCCAGTTCAATAACTTTTTCAAATGGTTTAATCATGACAATTTTTTATCTTTTTTTTATCCTTCTATTATCACCGTCAAAGATATGTATTAAACTTTGATTACGATAAAAATGATAGGGATTGTTTTCGCTAGCCCCTAATAAATTAGACGAAAATATTTTTTTAGTAGGATCGAAAGGAGATTTCTATAAAGCAAAGAAGGCAACTACCATGTGGTAATTGCCTTCTGAATGCTTTTTCTGCAATTGCTTACTTACGGATACCCAATTCAGCAATTAAAGTACGATATCGTGCGATATCTTTTTTCTTTAAGTAGTCAAGTAAGCTACGACGCTTACCTACCAGCTTAATCAATGCGTGTTGCGTGCTATAATCTTTGCGATTTGACTTTAAGTGTTCAGTCAAATGAGAGATACGGTATGAAAATAATGCAATCTGGCCTTCAGTAGAACCAGTATCAGTATTCGACTTCCCGTACTTCTCGAAGATTTCTTGCTTTTTCTCTTTTGTTAAGTACATAATACTTCGTTTAAATATATTTAGCGGGTGCAAAGATAAGTAATTATTTGCAAGTGACAAGCGGATGAAAACTAGTTTTTTACACAAAAAAAGACAAGCAGGCACACGCCCACCTGCCTTTTATGCTTCAATTTATTATTGAAATGGCTTAGAAACCGCGTTCTTCAGCCATTTTCTCCATTTCCTGATTGAAGATTTCTTCAAATTTAGCTTTGTCGTAATCAACCTGTAATTTCTGGTTGTTCGAAATTTTGTTGTTGATACCGTTTAACACATCTTCTTTACTAACTTCTACAGCAATAAAACCTCTGTATTTGCCATTGGGTAATACACTTCTTTTCTGACAGGCCACTACTACATTCGATATGGTTTCATCGGCCACTTCGCGTGTGAGGTTTTCAAACTTTTGCTCAAACTCAGAAGCATCGCCAAATTCACGCTCATTTACATAGCGGTCAGTTACCGATTTGGTATTGGAGCTAATAAGGGTTACCAGACGTTGCTTGGCATTGAGTAGTGCTTTTTCCTGGGCCAGGCTTAAATCGGAGCTGGTGGCCATGGCACTTGCGCGGAAGAATTTTTTGTCGGAGCGACCGGCGTCTTCACAAGGCATATCTTCCAGGATAGTTCCTATTTCGCTGTTGGTCGATACCTTTTCTTTCGACTTACAACTGTTAAGTCCAAGCATAATAATAAGGCTTAGAACGGCGAATCCAAATAATTTTTTCGTGCTCATAATTTACATGTATTGGTGTTTCTATTGTTTTTTAGCTTCCGTATCTTATTGTCTCTTTTTTGCCATTTTAGGGTGGTAAAATGGTCGTAAGCTACCAAAGCTTATCAAAAAGCGAACCAAAATATTAACAGCGCTTAACATTTAACACTATTGTAAGTGGCTATATACTGTGTTGGCTGCAAAAAGTTTCGTATTGACATCAATTAGTGAGGCCTTAAATAGGCAATCAGGGGCTTATAGTTTGTATTTGGCCACGTAATATTTCTTCAAAGGCTGTGATTTGCTGGGGTGAACCCAGTACAAATAACTTGTCAGCGGGTGTGATTTCAATGTCGGGCGATGGATTGTAGATGTAGGCTCCTTCTGGCGTTTTGATGCCTACCAGGTTGGCACCGGATTTTTCCCGCAGCCGCAGTTCACGAATGGTTTTTTTATGGTTTTCAGGAGCCAGCTGCTTGCAGTTGATTTCCATCAATTGCACATCTTTCGATCGTTGAAGCAGTATGTATTCGATGAACTCCACCACATCGGGTTGGGTTACCAGTTTGGCCATTCGTTGTCCGCCAATGCGATCGGGCATAATAACATTGGTGGCACCTGCACGTCGAAGTTTGGTGTCGGAACGAAAATCGCTGGCACGGCTTATGATTTTCAAGCCCGGATTCATCTCGGCGGCAGTCAGTACCACAAACATATTATCAGCATCGTTGGGCAAAGCAGTAATCAGTGCCCTGGCCTTGCGTATCTGTGCAGCTTCCAATACTTCTTCGGAGCTGGCATCGCCTTGTACATAGAGTAAGTCAGGGTTTTCAACAATGCGTGTAATCACATGGTCACGCTTTTCAACGATGACGAACTTCTCGCCGTGCTCAGTAAGTTCAACACAGGCCTGATAACCATTGCGCCCAAAGCCGCACACGATGACATGATCTTCTAATTTGACAATTTTTTTTCTCAATTGGTACGCTTTATATGATTGATGTAAAACACCTTCGAAAATGATACGTGTGATTTGTGTAATCACATAACCGAAAATTCCTAAGCTAAAAATAATAAGAAAAACTGTAAATATTTTACCGCCTGCCGATAAAGGGATTACTTCGCGAAACCCCACCGTGGCCATGGTAATTACCGTCATGTAAACGGCATCCACAAAATCATACCCTTCAATGGTCATATAACCTGCCGAGCCCAGGGCAATGGTGAGTATTAGCAGGCCGCCTGCAATGAACAGGGCTTTTATTGTATCGTTATAAACGGTGTCGTTTTCTACTTTTTGCATAAGACCTGGTGTCCGATATGGCAATTTAAACACTTTTTGTGATCACAATAGGTGTTCTTTAGGTACAATAAGGCTTGTGCATGCGCTTCATTTTCCGAAATGACACCAATGTTGGCCCAGTTTTCGAGTGTTCTATTTTTCTCAGTGGGCTGTTGGTAAAGATAGTCAATGATTTTTTCTTTTTGTTCTTCTTGCTTATGTTTTGCCGCATAAAGAAACATGTAAGGCACAATGGTGTTGTATGTTATTCGCTTAGTCGATTGTTCGCCAAGGATTTTTGTTGAACGCTTTTTACCAGGAATGCCTAGCTGATAGTGAGTGAGCCAATAGTCAGAGGTATCGATACTTAGTTTTTGAAAGGGGTCAGTATTGTTTGTAAGTGTTAGTAGCTTGTCGAAACTTCCGCGGGTTAGGTATATAAGCTTGGCTAGTTGTGCGATGCGCACCGTAGGAAAATTCATCGGGCGAAGACGCATAAATTTCCATAGATGTTGCTGAATGCCTTGTAGCTTGTATTTGTTTTTCAAAAAGCCATATTCGCGTTGAAGTGTCTTTGTGTAATCATCGCTGTGGCGGGGCGCATCAAGAAAGCCGGCCTGCCCAAATAGTATGGCTTCGATCTGAAAAAGTTGGCCTGCATGCTTAAGTAGGAGGCTGAGGGGTGTTTGTTGTGCCATCATTTCAAAAGGCAGACCATTGGTGCCAAAGCCAAAGCTGCGTGCCAGTAAAATAAAAAATACCTGATCCCAGTTGTTATTTGTAGCCTTAAGAAGTTTGTCAATAAGTCTGCTTTTCTCCTCCAGTCGTTCAATCAGCATTCTGTTAAGCCATTGGTCGCGTTTGAAAGGATCTACTTTATTTATGGCGTGGGCGCAGGGTATCCACTGCTCGTTAAAATAAAGCTTTTGGTAGTCGTGGATAAGATGATTGCTTATGTGAAGCTGGCAAACAACAATGGGTCTGTTTTTGGAGTTAAGTGTTTGCTTAGCGGGTTGTTGCACTACATGGAGGATAACATTATCATAAGTAGGGTCGAGGTGGTGCTTGTGTTCATACCATTCCTTCTCGTTGATATGAATTTCCACATTGCCGGCCCATAGGGTGTCATTAATTTTTACTTTGGCATTGAAGAAGTCTGGGCCGCCATCGGTGTTTTTGATGCCGGGATGAATGACTTCGATCGTTTCATTGTCGGTTGAAACCAAGTTGGGGCGATAGGCTTTTTGTTGCCAGATGAATTGTAGAAATTCTTCATTCATAGCTATTTGTTTAAACTATGAATGTAATTTTAATTGCTAAAAGAGTCAAGGGGAATAAAGAAAACGGGCTCGTCTTAATAGTGAATAATACACTGTTGAGACAAGCCCGCTATTGTATTTGTTATTTTACTGTTAGATCAAACCATGTTCTGACAGTAGTTTGGACATATCCTGTTGCACGGCAAGTGCATTTTCGCGGGCCTTGGAGGCGAACGCTTCGGTGTTGTCGGCATAAATAATGCCCCGGCTTGAGTTTACCAACAGGCCACATTTGCTGTTCATTCCGTTTTTAGCTACTTCTTCGAGGCTACCACCTTGTGCTCCTACGCCCGGTACAAGCAAAAAGTGGTTGGGAATTATTTTGCGTATGTCGGCCAGCATTTCAGCTTTGGTGGCGCCTACCACGTACATCAGGTTCTCGTCAGAGCCCCATTGAGCACTGGTTTTAATTACTTTCTCGTAAAGCTTTTCGTTGTCCTGCTCCATAAACTGAAAATCGAAAGCGCCCTTGTTGGAGGTTAATGCTAAAAGAATAACCCACTTGTCAACATGTGTTAGGAAGGGTTTAACCGAATCTTCGCCCATATAAGGAGCCACTGTAACTGCATCGAACTCCATGTGGTCGAAGAAGGCAGTGGCATACATGGCCGATGTATTGCCAATGTCACCGCGCTTGGCATCCGCAATGATAAAAATATCGGGGTAGTTATAGCGGATGTAATTAACTGTTTTCTCCAACGAGTTCCAGCCATTTACGCCCAGGCTTTCGTAAAAGGCCAGATTAGGCTTATAGGCGATAGCCACATCGTGGGTTGCATCAACTATTTGCTTGTTGAAGGCAAAAATTGGATCGGTAGTGTCCAGTAAATGGCGGGGTATTTTATTAATGTCGGTATCCAGGCCAACACATAAAAAACTCTTTTTCTTTTTTATATTTTCAAAAAGCTCTTGTGATGTCATTTTATTTATCTGTTAGCTGCTAGCTGTTAGCAGCTAGCGATTTTATTATTGGAATTATTTAAAAGCTATCAGCCTATTACATTTCGCTTGCTTTTAATCGCTCGGCGTTCTCTTCAACAATTAGTTTATCAATAATCTGCTGAATATCGCCATCCATGATTGCCGGCAGGTTGTATAGCGTCAGGTTAATGCGGTGATCGGTAACACGCCCTTGCGGGTAATTGTAGGTGCGTATCTTGGCCGACCGGTCGCCCGACGATACCATGGTCTTACGCTGCGAAGATATTTCGTCCAGATATTTCTGATACTCCAGGTTGTAAAGTCGTGTACGCAGCTCGGCCATGGCCTTGTCCAGGTTTTTAAGCTGTGATTTCTGATCCTGACAGGTTACCACAATGCCCGATGGTATGTGGGTTAGGCGGATGGCTGAGTAGGTGGTGTTCACCGACTGTCCTCCGGGGCCGGATGCACAGTAGGTATCTTTACGAATATCCTCTGTTTTCAATTCAATGTCGAATTCTTCTGCTTCGGGCAATACGGCCACGGTGGCTGCCGAGGTGTGCACACGACCCTGTGTTTCGGTTTGTGGAACACGCTGCACGCGGTGTACACCCGATTCATATTTCAGAATACCATACACACCGGTTCCGGTAACATTCATCACCACTTCTTTGAATCCGCCTGAGGTGCCTTCGTTACTGTTGGTAATTTCAACGCGCCAGCCTTTATCCTGACAGTATTTGGTGTACATGCGTGCCAATTCACCGGCAAAGATACTAGCTTCGTCACCGCCTGTACCGGCTCTTATCTCCAGTACTGCATTTTTACTGTCCTGCGGGTCGGCAGGTATTAGCAGTACCTTAATTTCTTCTTCCATCACCGGTAACTTGGCTTCCAGCTCGTCGAGCTCCATTTTCGCCATTTCTTTCATCTCCGGATCAGTCTCTTCCTTAAGCATCTCCTTTGTTGATTCGATGTTTTTAAGGGTATTCTCAAATTCGTTGCGTACCTCCACAACTTTTTCAAGCTCGGCATATTCCTTATTGAGCTTAACGTATCGTTTGGTGTCTGCAATCACTTCCGGGTTGGTAATCTGCTCCGATACCTCCAGGAAGCGTAAGCGCAAACCCTCCAGTTTTTCCAGTAAATCGTGTTGTGCCATATCTTAGTCGTTGACAATCATTAAACAATTGATAGAAGTTAATAATTAATTCTATCGGTATAAAGGCATCGTCTATGCCTAGTATTCGAAAGTGCCAAACTCACTTTCGATGGTCAGTTTCTTGCCTTCATGGGCTTCAACGCGACCCACTACCTGGGCATCGATGTTAAAGGATTTGGCAATTTCGATAATCCGTTCTGCCTTGTCGGGCGACAGGTACATTTCGTAACGATGTCCCATGTTGAACACCTTGTACATCTCTTTCCAGTCGGTTCCTGACTCTTGGTGGATGGCTTTGAACAGCGGCGGTACATCAAACAGGTTGTCTTTAATAACGTGTACTTGATCAACAAAGTGCAACACCTTGGTTTGTGCTCCCCCCGAGCAGTGTACCATACCATGGATGTCGTTGCGCATTTCGTCCAGCACTTTCTTAATTACTGGGGCGTAGGTTCTTGTTGGTGAAAGCACCAGCTTTCCGGCGTTGAGAGGGGCGTCTTTTACGCTGTCGGTCAATTGGTAGTTGCCCGAGTAAACCAAATCCTCCGGTACCGAGCTGTCGTAACTCTCAGGATACTTGCCAGCCAGATACTTGGCAAATACATCATGACGAGCCGAAGTGAGGCCATTGCTGCCCATGCCACCGTTGTATTCTTTCTCGTAGGTTGCCTGTCCTGATGAGGATAAGCCAACTATAACATCACCTGCCTGTATGGTATGGTTGGAGATCACATCGCTGCGCTTCATGCGACAGGTCACTGTGCTGTCTACGATAATGGTCTTCACCAAATCACCCACATCGGCAGTCTCACCTCCAGTGGGATAAATGCTGATACCCATTTCGCGCAGTTCGGCCAGCAGTTCGTCGGTGCCGTTAATGATGGCTGAGATAACTTCGCCGGGAATCAGGTTTTTGTTACGTCCTATGGTGGACGACACCAGGATGTTTTCAGTAGCACCTACGCATAGCAGGTCATCAACATTCATAATGATGGCATCCTGGGCAATGCCTTTCCAAACTGATAAATCACCGGTTTCTTTCCAGTACATGTACGCCAGTGATGATTTTGTGCCGGCGCCATCGGCATGCATAATGTTACAATAGTCATCGTCGCCACCTAGAATATCCGGTACAATTTTGCAAAAAGCTTGTGGAAAAATACCTTTATCAATGTTTTTAATGGCGTTGTGGACGTCTTCTTTCGAAGCGGAAACGCCGCGTAGGTTGTATCTCGAATCTGAGCTCACAAGTATAAATTTATCAGTTTTTTACCCTAATTTGGAGTGCAAAAATAGCACAATCTTTCGGCATCGTCAAAAAATTGTAAGGCTTAGTGCGGGGTGTTCGATGAGCCAGAGGCACCGTGCCATGTGGAAGTGCTGTTAAGATTACTTACTTTTATGCCTCCATTTAACATTAAGGCGAAAAGAAGATGCTTAAAAAAATAGACGGTTTTATAGTTGGTTTGATTGGTATGATATTGATGGCTTGGTTGTTTCCGCAGCCCGGTATTTATAAAGGTACAGGTAACCTGGAGCAGATCACCGACATTGGCATCTCTCTTATTTTTTTCTTTTACGGTTTGAAGCTGAGTCCGCAACAGATGCGCGAAGGCTTGCGTAACTATCGCCTGCACCTGACCATACAGCTGGCTACTTACCTGTTATTTCCTGCTTTACTCATCGCTTTCAAGCCCTTGGTACCTGAAGAGCAACATTTGCTTTGGCTGGCCATGTTCTTTCTAGCCGTGTTGCCCTCAACAGTATCTTCCTCGGTGGTGATGGTGGTAATGGCACAGGGTAATGTGGCTGGCGCAATATTTAACGCCAGCATATCGGGCTTGATTGGTATTGTGTTAACGCCGCTTTGGATGGGTTTATTCTGGAGTGTGGAAGGTGCCACCTTTGACTTTTCAGCTATCATCATTGATTTGCTGATTAAAATATTGTTACCCGTTGTGCTCGGACTGTCTTTACATCGCTTTTTAGGTGCTTTTGTAAAAAGGCATCTTAAAGTATTGGCTCGCTTTGATAAAACAGTTATTTTACTAATTGTGTACAAGAGTTTCAGCAAGTCGTTTACCACCGGTCTTTTCGACAGCATAAGTCCCTTGGCAATTGTGTTGTTGAGTGTATCTACCCTGGCCTTATTTGCTGCCGTGTATGGCCTTATTAGCGGTATCTGTAGTCTGCTTAATTTTAATCGTGCTGATCGCATTGCTGCCTTGTTCTGCGGCTCAAAAAAATCATTGGTACATGGCACCGTATTCTCAAAAGTGCTTTTTGAGAATGTGGCCGGTCAGGGTCTGTTTCTGGTGCCGGTAATGTTGTATCACGCTTATCAGTTGATCATTGTTAGTTTTATCGCCCGGAGAAAAGGGCGAGAGCAAGCCGTGTAGCCAGCAGGAGTGACAATGATGATGCGGTGGATCATGTATTTGTGAATAAACTATTGCCTTATGACTAAATCTATGTGCCTCAAAAATATTATCATTGCAGCTATTTTTAGAAAAGCAGGATGGAAGAAACTGGGACATATTTGGCCGTTTATCTGGCCGGGGCAATCGGTATTTATAAAGGAGTGCCGGTAGGTATTGCCCTGGGCTTGAAACCTTTTATTACGTCGTTATTAGTGACTTTGGGCGCTACTTCATCAACTTTGTTGGTTTACTTTTCGGGTGAGCCCTTTCGTAAGTGGTTAATGAATAAGTATGCATCCAAGAGTCTTGAGCAGAAAAAGGCAAAATTCTCGCGTTGGATGGAGCGCTATGGCGTACCGGGACTAGGTTTGATGGTGACGGGTTTACTCGGGCCATTTATCGCCCTGATTATAGGTATGGCCTTGTTGGATGAGACTCGTAAATTCCTATTCTTTTTGCTTTTGGGCATTGTCCTTTGGTCTTTTGGTCTGACCTACTTATCCGAGCCTGTTGTTCAGTTGCTTAAGGGTGCTTTTTAATATGTTCGTTAATTAACTATTTTTCACAACTTTATAATCGGTAGCGTTTTTCTCATCCTTAATAAGTCGAACATTAAAGTTTTCTGTTTAGCTCAGCCAATATAGCGCATCATCAATTTATCAAGCGATTTTTGTTACTCTTTAATTTTAAACTCAATACGGCGGTTCAGCTTGTGGGCTGCCTCCTTGTTGACATTGCCGCGTATTTGATTGATAAAACGTTGGGAAAGCACATCTCCTTCATTAAGGAACTTATACTTACGTGCCTGGCGCTTGCTCACTGTGGCCGGCTCGGTATTGCCTACTCCCTTGGCTGATAGACGTTCGGTGGGTATACCTTTGCGCATTAGGTAATCCATAACTTCCTGCGCACGCTTTTGCGACAAGGCAATAGCCTCCGATGAGGAGCCCTCGCCCGACGCATGAGCCACAATCTCAAGCACAACCGCCTGATTCATGCCCAGGATAGTGACCAAACGGTTCAGCTCTTGTCTGGCAATGGTATTTAAAGTATGATCCTTTTTGTCAAAACCTATGTCTTTCAGAATAATGGCATCTTCCATGGGCATCATTCCCACTTCAACGTCAAAATCTTTATTATTTCCAAGTCCCACCGTTGATAGCTTGTGCTTGTGGTTGAAATATCCCTCTGCGGCCACCATAAAAACATAGTCGGTTTGAGGTGCCAGCTTCGCCCCAAAAGAACCATCATTGCGGATGGTGAGCTTTACATTGGTGCCATCAGTACCAATCAAGCGCATGTAGGCATTGCTGATGGGTTCATCTGTTTTCTCGCTGTAAACTTGTCCTTTAAGGCTAAACTCGAGTCTGGGCAGGCTAAAGGCATAGATGTTATCTACCCCTTTGGAACTCCCGCGCGATGAGCTGAAAAGACCGGCTTGCTCCATGCCCTTAAAGGCGATGCCAAAATCATCGCCCTCACTATTGATGGGGCGTCCAAGATTAATTACCTTCCAGTATTGTTTCTCTTCGTCGAAATGGGCACGGTAAATATCAAGGCCTCCGAAGCCGATGTGTGCGTTGGAGCTGAAGTACAAAGTGCCATCCATGTGAATGTAAGGAAACATCTCATCGCCTGCTGTATTGATCACATTGCCCATATTGATGGGTTCACTCCAACCTCCTTCACCACCCTTATTTACTTTCCATATGTCTTTACCACCTTGTCCGCCCGGCATGTCACTCACAAAATAGAGTGTTTCGCCATCGGGTGATATGGCTGGGTGAGCGATCATCACACTATCCATGATTTCAATCAGTGACGGCTCGCCCCATTTACCACCCGATCGACTGACCATAAATACCTCGGCGCTGCGTGCTTGTTCGTTATCGTAGCGGCAACGCGTAAAATACATGGCTTTGCCATCGGCCGACATGGTAGCGCTGCCTTCGTCAAACTGGGTGTTAATGCTCTCATCGAGTAGTACCGGATCTGTCCATTCCCCTTTTGCATCAATCTTTGCCATGTAGATATTGGCACCCCCCTGACCTGTAATGCGGCTTTTCTTGCGTTTCTTCTTCTCAGTGCGCATAGATGAGAAATAGATGTGATCGTAATCGGCACTGGCATAGCCGGGTGAGAAATCGCTGTATCGCGTAGTGTTAATGTCCTTTATTTTCTCAATGATATAGCGGGTTTCAACGGTGTCCTTCATGGCTATTTTGCAGGCAGCTATGCCATTCTGTGCTCTTTTATCGAGGGGCTTTTTCTCCAAATAAGCGGTATAAGCCTCCAGGGCATCCTCGTATTTCTGAGCCGCCAAGTTGCAGTCGCCCAAATACAAGCCAGCCTCTGCAATCTCGTAGTTGTAGCGCACAGCGCGTGCATAATGCATGCGCGCCTTGCTTGGGCGGTTGGTTTTTCGGAAACACTCTCCCATGTAGAAGGAAATCTCGCCTTTAGTGTATTTGTTTTTTTCTTTTCGATAAGCCTTTTTAAACTGGTCGGCAGCCCGATCGTACTCGCCGATAAGATAGGCCTTATTGGCATTACCCATTTTATTACTAACACCACAGCCGGACACGAGTATAAGCTTGACAAGAAGAAATATTATGGTTTTACTGTTGGCTTGTATATTTGGCATCAGGTTCGAAATTTATTAAAGAACCAAAAATAAATAATTAATAGACACATAAAAAACGCTTTGAATAGGTATTTATTGTAATTGAGCAAGTGATTCATTCTATCGCAGGGATCTGTTAAAATCATGTTAACACCTTTACTAAGTAAAAACTATTTGGCCGGCAAATCGTTTCTTTGTTAGCGATGCAAAGAAGATTCTTACATATTATCCTAACAATGCTCCTGCTGGTATCTACCACGGGTGTCACTTTTTCTATGCATTATTGCGGGGGTAAGCACGTGTCGACCAGTTTATATGTAGAGATGGATACGTGCTGCGACGATGGATGTGGCTGTTGTGAAAACAAGAATATTCATTATGAAGTGGAAGAGGACTTTACCAGTCCGGCAACTACAGACGTGGCACCTGCTGTAGAATTGGATTTATTTATTGCCCTCATTTATTACGAGGCAGCTTTTGATTTTACTTTCACCCTTCCAATAAAGAAGTCGTTTCAGGACACCTTGTCGCCGCCGGTTACGGTGAGTGAGCGCCTTTCTTTATTGCAATCATTTCTTTGTTAGATATTGCTTGACATAATGTACTCATGGACTTATTATTACAAGTCTGTTTAGGTATGTGAATGAAAAGCATGTATTATCTAATTATATTAAAGAATGATTAATTCATTGATTCGTTTTTTTCTCGAAAACAAATTAGTCACCTTTCTGGTACTTATAATATTTATCAGTTGGGGCATTATTAATTCGCCATTTGGGTGGGATACGGGTGTGTTACCAAGCGACCCGGTGCCTGTTGATGCCATACCGGATATTGGCGAGAATCAGCAGATCGTGTATACGGAGTGGCCTGGTCGCTCACCTCAGGATATTGAAGATCAGATATCGTATCCGCTAACAACATCCTTATTGGGAATTCCGGGTGTGAAAACTATTCGTAGTAACTCCATCTTTGGTCTGTCCAGCATCTATGTCATTTTTGACGAAGATATAGAGTTCTACTGGAGCCGCACGCGTATCCTGGAGAAGCTCAACTCGCTGCCGGCCGGTACGCTACCATCTGATGTGAGCCCGGCACTGGGACCCGATGCGACTGCTCTGGGGCAAATTTATTGGTACACCCTGGAAGGACGTGATAGGGATGGAAACCCAACAGGTGGTTGGGATCCGCATGAGTTACGCAGCATACAGGATTTTCAGATACGCTATGCCTTAACAGCGGCAGAGGGAGTGGCTGAAGTGGCTTCTATAGGGGGTTTTGTAAAAGAATACCAGATAGATATTAACCCGAACGCCATGAAGGCCCATGGTGTAACGGTGGCACAGATAATGAAGGCGATTAAAAACAGTAACCTCGATATTGGTGCACGTACCATTGAGTTTAACCGTGTGGAATATCTGGTAAGGGCTTTGGGTTACATAAAGAACCTGGAGGATATAGAAAAAAGTGTGGTGACAGTTAAGGACAATGTGCCGATTCGCATCAAAGATGTGGCCAAAGTTACATTTGGTCCGGCCGCTCGCAGGGGAGGACTTGATAAAGGAGGTGCCGAAGCGGTTGGAGGCGTTGTGGTGGCCCGCTATGGCACCAACCCTTTAAAGGCCATTGAGAATATGAAGGCTAAGATTGCAGAGATTGCCCCCGGTTTGCCCACCAAAACATTGGCAGATGGCACGGTGTCGAAGGTGACCATCGTACCCTTTTATGACCGTACCGGACTGATTAAAGAAACCTTAGGTACTTTGGAAGAGGCTATTTCACTTGAATTGCTAATCAGTATTTTGGTGGTGATTGTCTTGGTGTTTAACCTGCGCGCCTCTTTCCTGATATCAAGTCTATTGCCCATTGGGGTGCTCATCACATTCATTACCATGCGGCAGTTTGGCGTTGATGCCAATATAGTGGCCCTTTCGGGTATTGCCATTGCCATTGGGGTGATGGTGGATGTGGGCGTGGTGTTTGTTGAAAATATCATCCGGCACATAGAGCTCCCCGAGAATAAAGGAGCAAGGGGTAAAGAACTGCTTCAGGTGGTTTACACCGCCACTACCGAGGTGGCAGGAGCGGTTGTCACTGCCTTGTCAACCACCATCATCAGTTTCTTGCCGGTATTTGCCATGGAAGCGGCCGAAGGTAAATTATTCAAGCCCTTGGCATTCACCAAGACCTTTACCATGATGTCGGCCTTGCTGATAGGTTTAATCATTATTCCGACCTTGTCGCATCTGGTGTTTTCCATAAAAATTGACAAACGCCGCTACCAGCGACTAAGGAATATCATTCTTGTTGTGGCAGGTATCGTTCTGTCAGTAGCAAGTGGTAATTATATCGCCTTAGCGATTACGGCATTTGGTATCAATGGGCTTGTGGCTCACCAGTGGCCCGAGGCAAAGAAGCAATGGGTTAACTTTATTAATGTGGCGATTACCATTGTGGTGGTGGTCTTTTTCCTAACAAAGGCCTGGATGCCGCTGGGGGCGCAGAATTCCTTGTTGGCTAATTTCTTATTCGTTATTGCAGTGGTGACTGTAGTGTTGGGTGGTCTATCGCTGGTGGTCGTTTTTTATCAACGGATTTTGAGTTGGTGCCTCAGCCACAAATGGCAGTTTCTGTTTTTTCCAGCTTTGGTAGTGCTGTTCGGTATTACCAGCTGGCAGGGTTTCGACAAGCTTTTTGGTTTTATGCCACAGTTCGTAAAAAATAGTGATACCTATGCTTATCTGCATAAAAAACTGCCGGGTATCGGCAAGGAGTTTATGCCTTCGCTCGATGAAGGTTCATTCTTGTTAATGCCGACTACCATGCCACATTCTGGTATTGAAGAGAACTTGGAAGTGATTCGTATCCTCGATAAACGGGTGAATGCCATCCCCGAAGTCGAGTCGGTGGTGGGTAAATGGGGGCGTGTGAATTCGGCATTGGACCCGGCACCGGTTTCCATGTATGAGAACGTCATTAATTACAAGCCCGAATACATCCTTAACGATAAAGGACACCGTATGCGTTTCGAGGTAAATCGCGATGGTGCCTATAAACTGAAAGACGGAAGTGTGTATCATCCTAAAAAGGACGGGTTCCGATTGATTGACAAAAACTTGTTGGTAGAAGATAAAAACGGGGAATATTTCCGGCAGTGGCGTAAGGAGATTCAATCGCCTGATGATATCTGGGACGAAATACTGGAGAAGAGTTCGATTCCGGGCTTAACATCGGCCCCCAAGCTCCAGCCTATTTCAACGCGTTTGGTCATGCTGCAAACCGGTATGCGAGCGCCAATGGGCTTGAAAGTGTATGGACCCGATTTGGAAAGTATTGAGCAGGCTGGCTTTAAGCTGGAGCAAGAGCTGAAACATGTGGAAGGTGTTAATGCTATGTCGGTATTTGCCGATCGTGTGGTGGGTAAGCCCTACCTCGAGTTGGACATCGACCGCGATGCCATTGCCCGCTATGGACTGGATGTGCAGAGCCTGCAGGCGGTTATTGGTAGTGCCATAGGGGGTATGCCGCTCACCACTACCGTGGAAGGCCGCGAGCGCTATCCAGTACGTTTGCGCTATGCACGCGAGTTCAGGGATAACCCTGAAGATTTGAAGAAGATTCTGATTCCGACGCCGACAGGGGCACAAGTGCCTTTGGGCCAGTTGGTGGAGATTCAGTACAAGCGCGGTTCGCAAATGATTAAGAGTGAAGATACCTTCCTGGTTGGCTACGTTATTTTTGATAAGCAGGCGGACTATGCTGAGGTCGATGTGGTGGAAAAAGCACAGGCTTATCTCAATAAGCAGTTGGACGAAGGAAAACTGGTGTTGCCTCCGGGCGTGAGCTATAAGTTTACGGGTAACTACGAAAATCAGATACGGGCCACCAAGCGCCTGATGATTGTTATTCCGATATCACTCATCATTATTTTCCTGATTTTATATTTTCAGTTCCGTTCGGTTATCTCTACTAGTCTGATCTTTACCGGGATACTGGTGGCCTTTTCAGGTGGATTTATCATGCTGTGGCTTTATGCTCAGCCCTGGTTTATGGATGGTACTTTGGCCGGCATGAACTTGCGAACCCTTTTCCAGGTGAGTAATATCAACCTCAGTGTGGCCGTTTGGGTGGGCTTTATTGCCTTGTTTGGCGTAGCAACCGACGATGGCGTGCTCATCAGCACCTACATCAAACAATTGCAGGATAAACGCAATCCACAAACGGTGGGCCAGGTGCGTGCGCTGGTGATTGAAGCAGGGAGCAAACGGGTGCGTCCGGCCGTAATGACAACTGCCACCACCATTATTGCGCTGTTACCGGTTTTAACATCAACCGGAAAAGGGTCTGATATCATGGTGCCTATGGCTATACCGGTATTTGGGGGAATGACCATTGCTGTGATGACCATGTTTGTGGTGCCCGTTCTCTATAGTTTGTGGCAGGAGACGATAATTAAACGTAAGTTAAAACAATAAACAACTTAGGTGATGAAACGAACAATAATATATATTCTGACGATGTTGTTACCGGTGTTGGCTGCAGGGCAGGAGGAGCTGAATAAGTACCTCACCATTGCAGCGGAGAATAACCCGGGGCTAAGGGCCGCTTTTAACAACTACCTGTCAGCACTTGAAAAAGCGCCTCAGGTTGGGGCTTTACCCGATCCACAGTTGGCTTTCGGCTATTTTATTCAGCCGGTGGAAACGCGCAACGGTCCGCAGGAATTTAAGATTTCGGCTACTCAAATGTTTCCATGGTTTGGCACCTTAAAAGCCAAAGAAACAGCCACATTTAAACAGGCCATGGCTCAATATGGCATGTTTAATGATAAGCGGTCCAAACTGTTTAATGAGGTCAAAGCCAGTTGGTACAACCTGTATTTTAACAATAAGGCAGTGGCCATCACTTTGGAAAACATTGATATTCTCAACACATTTAAAAAACTGGCGACTGTTAAAGTAGAGGCCGGAAAGGTGTCGGCGGTGGATCAGTATCGTATTGAGATGGAAATAAATGATTTGGAGAATCAACTGGCTGATTTGCGCGATAAGCAAACAGTGCTTGAGTTGGCGTTTAATAAACTGCTGAATGTGCAGGAACCCATTACCCTCACATGGCCCGATAGCTTGTGGACAACCGACTTTTATTTGAATAAAACAGCGGCGTTTGATTCAATCAAGACCAATAACCATCAGCTGTTAAGTATTGACCGGCAAATAGAATCCCTGGTGCTAAGAAAGCAGATTGCTAAAAAGGAGGGAGCACCGTCTTTTAGTTTGGGTATTGATTATGTATCCATCGGTAAAGGGGCCAATAACATGTCTGGCAAAGATGCCATTGCTTTTCCTAAAGTGGGCATCAGCATTCCTTTGTATCGAAAAAAATACAAGAGCATGGTGCAAGAGGTGCTATATCTCGAAAAAGCCAAAGACTTTGAGCGGGTTGATAAGATCAATGCCCTGGAGGTTATCTTTGAAAATACCTGGAAAGATTACAGCGATGCGCGCCGGCGGATTGAGCTATTTCAGGTTCAGCTAGGCTTGGCTCAAAAGGCCATGAAGCTGTTGGAGACAGAGTATGCCTATGCCAATAAAAATTTTGAAGAAATACTGCGGATTGAGCGTCGTTTATTGCAGTATCAGCTGGAGTTGGAAAAGGCAAAAACAGATAAGCAGGCGGCCATCGCCTTTATCAGCTATCTGATGGGTAAATAGTTTGTTAATAGTTAAATAATGGATAAGATGAATACAATCATTCAATATATAAAAGATAATTACAAGCCGGTACTCATAACCCTGCTTATCGGTTTGTTGGTAGGATGGGCCATCGCACCATCAGGAAACAGCAGCACTCAGGGCGATGCTCATGAGGCGCATCAGCACGAAAAAGAAACGGTATGGACCTGCTCTATGCACCCACAAATTAAACAGAATGAACCGGGTTTGTGTCCTATTTGCGCCATGGACCTGATTCCTCTGGAAGGTATGGAGGCGGCAGAAGGCGCCGACCCCAATGAAGTGGTGATGACCGAAGCGGCGGCTAAACTGGCCGAGGTGCAAACCAGCGTTGTGAAAAAAGGGAAGCCGGTGAAGGAAACCTATTTGCAAGGAAAGATAAGCGTGGATGAGCGCCGTATTGCTGAATTAACGGCTCGTTTTGGCGGGCGTATTGAAAAGCTCGACATCAATTTTACAGGGCAGAATGTGCGAAAAGGACAGAAGCTGGCCACCATCTATTCACCCGATCTGGTTAGCGCCCAGCGGGAATTGATTGAGGCTTTTTATGTGAAGGAAAGTAATCCTTCCTTATACCAGGCCTCGAAAGCTAAACTGCGCTCCTGGGATTTAACCGAAGCGCAAATTGCCACCATCGAAAAAAGTGGCGAGCCGCAGGTCTATTTCGACATTTTATCACCCATATCAGGCACGGTGATGGCGCGTAATGTTGCGTTGGGCGACTATGTGAAAGAAGGCGTACCCTTATTTCAGGTGGTGGACCTCAGACGCGTATGGGCACTGTTTGATGCCTATGAATCTGATTTGCCATGGGTAAATAAAGGGGATAAGGTAAGGTTTACCCTCGAAGCGTTGCCGGGAGAAACGTTTACGGCTAAAGTGAGCTATGTGGATCCAATGATTGATGCAACAACACGCGTGGCTAAAGTGCGCGTTGAGGTGGATAATAGCCGTTTGCAGTTAAAGCCGGAGATGTTTGCCAATGCGGTTTTAGAAACGCGCCTGTCTGATGAGGATATGATGGTAATACCCAAATCAGCAGTGCTATGGACCGGTAAGCGCGCGGTGGTTTACACCAAGGTTAAGGAGCGCGAAACCCCTACCTTTTTGTTCAGGGAAATTATCCTTGGACCTGATGCCGGTGAGTTTTATGTCGTTAAAGAGGGCTTAGCGGTAGGCGAGGAAATTGCTACCAACGGTGTGTTTAAAATTGATGCATCGGCGCAGCTCATGGGCTTGAAGAGCATGATGAATGCGCCGGATACCCAAAATAAGCAGACGGCCAGTTTTAAGGTAGCCGGTAATTGCGATATGTGTAAGGAACGGATCGAAAATGCAGCCCTGTCTTTGTTTGGCGTGGTAAGTGCCCAGTGGTCGGCCGATGCCCAGCAGGTGGAAGTAGTATTTGACTCAGAACATACCGATGTGGATGCCATTCAAAAGGCCATTGCGCAGGTGGGTCACGATACTGAAAAATATAAAGCTGATGATGCCGTTTATGAATCCTTACACAGTTGTTGCCTGTACGAGCGGTTGGATCAGCAAGCAGTAGTCAAGTCATCCACCAGCCCATCGAAAGAAGCTAAGCATGCCATGGTGAAAGTAGCGGGTAACTGTGGCATGTGTCAGGAGCGTATTGAAAAGGCCGCCCTGTCGGTTGAAGGCGTGACATCAGCCAAATGGGATAAGGCTACTAAAATGCTGCACCTGAACTATGGTGGCCAAGCCACAGTGGATGCGGTTGAAAAAGCCATTGCAGCTGTGGGGCACGATACAGAGAATCATAAGGCTGCTGATGAGGTGTATGATAACTTGCCTGGCTGTTGTCAATATGAACGGCTGGATCAGCAGGCTGTTATAAAGTCATCAACCAACCAATCGAAAGCGGCCAAGCACGCCATGTTTAAGGTGGCGGGTAACTGTGGCATGTGTCAGGAGCGCATTGAAGGGGCAGCAATTTCAGTAGAGGGCGTGACGTCAGCCAAATGGGACAAGGCTACTAAAATGCTTCACCTGAACTATGGTGGCCAAGCCACAGTGGATGCGGTTGAAAAAGCCATTGCAGCCGTGGGGCACGATACAGAGCACCACAAAGCCGATGATGAGGTGTACGACAACCTGCACAGTTGCTGTCAGTACGAGCGCTTTTAGAAAAAAATATAGCTGTTAAAAATTGAGATTAACGCCAGGTACGCAAAGCTTAATTGTTATAGATAAGCTCAAAGCGTGCCTGGTATTATTAGGTTTTATGCGGCTAAATATAATTCAGCCTGTCCTTTATCCTTAATTAAGGATAAAGCGGTTTTCGGGAATGATTACCTCCACCCGTGGTGCTTTGTTGTTTTTTGGAGCGGGGCGATTTTGCTGTTTGGCTCTTTTGTTGCGAATTTTAATTACCTCTTTGCGGTAGGCCTTATAGTCTTTACAAAAGGCATTATAGCTGCCAGCTTCATTATGCTCAAAAGGATTGTACAAGGCTTTCTCTGTTTCGTATATCTCAAGGGATTTGGCCTGATAGAGCAGCACATCATCTACTGAAGCAACCTTAAGGATGACGCCGGGCAGGCCATGGAATTTCCAGGGGGCTGCCGTAAAGGGCAGATCAGTGGTGTAGTAGGCTTTGTATTCGCGCCCCCTGAACTCGGCAAAGGCTGTTTTGCAGGGGTAATCCAGTAGGGTGTCGCACTCCTCGGTTGTGTGCCAGTTAAAAAGGTCAAGGCCTTCTTCAATGATGTAAATATCACGCCCAAGGCTTTCATCATAAACCATTGTGCCTTTGTTGTAATCCTTAAATAGCAGGGTTGAATCCGTAGTGGCTTTGTAGCGGATATTGCGTGCAGAGCCACTTTTGGTCAAGCGGATGGTATAGCTTAATACCTGCTTGTTGTTGGCAATCAGCTCCATGTCGTAGGTATTGGGCTTTGCATGATTGATGTAGTCATAGCAGATTTTCAGCTCTTTGTGTTGGGCATTCAGGAGCAGGGGCAGAAGGATGATGAGCGATGTAAATAGTGACTTCATTAGTGCGAAAAGAGTTATTCATGTAACATAAAAGTAATGCTTCTTTAGGAAGGTTGGCTTTCTGTAATTAATACGCAATGAAGTAAAAATGTTACGCTAAAAAGGAGAAAAAATAAATTACTGATTTCAAGGGTATTTATTATTAGTGGCTTGCGTATGTCAAGTTCGTTTAGTTGTAGTCAGGTTTTATTTATATATGTTAATTATGGCCGTTGTTGTGTATTGTCCATTTAATGAGCTCTTTACATTAAGTCAACGTAGTTAAAGTGAGGTGGCAAGTAGGTGATGAAGTACTTCTTTTTTACCCATTGCCGAACACCATCTGTAGTTTTGATGCCGACAATTAAGTCACTAATAAAATCAGTTTAATCCTAAAACTACAAGACATGAACAAGCTTTACACTTTTTTTGTAATTTCAATGTTCGCTGCCTCAATGGCGTCGGCTCAGAGTACACACACTATCGATTTCGAACCTGACGGAATTGGTGCCGATTGGAATTGGGTAGTAACCGAAAATGGAGATAATCCCGCGCTTGAATTTGTTACGAATCCGGATGCTTCCGGTATTAATACATCGGCTACTGTTGCCAAATTTACTGCAAAACAAAGCGGAAATGCATGGGCACTTTTCTTTACTTCTGACAACGGGGAGTTTACCATTGATGCCAACAATGCTATAGTAAAAATGATGGTTTACAAGGCAAGTTCTTATGATGTTGCCTTTAAGATTGAAGGGGGAAGTGCAAAAGAAATACGGCTTACTTATCCTGAAAATTCTGCTAGTAAATGGGTGGAGCTAACATTTGATTTCTCAAGTGAGATTGGTAAAACCTTCAATAAATTGGTTATTATTCCTGATTTTGATACGAGAAGTACAGATAATGAGATTTTTATTGATAATATTCAGGTGCCCGATGGTGTTGTTGCCGGTCCATTAAACGCGCCATCAGTGGCGGCAGCTAATCCTACATACGATCAGGCTAATGTGAAGGCGATTTACAGCGATGCGTATGCAGCACCGGGTAATCCTAACTATAACCCGGGATGGGGACAAGCAACTGCCATGTCGTTTGTTGATATTGATGGTAATCAAACCATTAAATATGAGGGGTTAACCTATCAGGGCAATACCTTTGATGCTATGGATGTATCAGGTATGGACTACCTGCACCTTGATGTATGGACACCGGATGGAACTTTGTTAAGAGTATCGCCGATAAATACCTCAGTAGGACAGGAAGCGGCTTATAATTTTGGAACATTAGCGCTCGAAACATGGATGAGTATTGATATCCCTTTGAGTCATTTTACAGATGCCAACCCTGCCTTTAGCTTGGCCGCTGTTGATCAATTAAAATTTGACTCACAGCTTACCGGCGGTGAGCCGTTTAACTTGGGTACTTTTTATATTGACAATATCTATTTCTATAAGTCAACAGCCACCGCTATTGATGGCCATCAGCAAAGCAAGCTGAGAGCTTTTCCAAATCCCGTTGAAGATGTGCTTCATATAGAGGGGCTTGCTGACTCTACATTGGTTGAGTTGTATAGTGTAACAGGGAGTTTACTCAAGAGTGTACCTGTTACAGGAGGCTCCATCTCTGTGGCAGAGCTAAACAAAGGCGTGTACTTTATTAAAGCCGCTAATCAAACCATTAAAATTATTAAAAAGTAATTTGCTGATTTAGTTTATGTTTCACCATCTCATGCAAACCGTCCAATCGTCTGGGCTGGTGAAATACTTTTAGCAACAAGGGGGAAGGCGAATTCATAAGATTGAAAAGTCATGAATGAGCCATCCCTTTTAGTTTCTCATTGGTGGTGTGGCTGTATATTGATTGATATATAGGCAATCGCCCGGATTTATCATGCCGCATTGTGTTTATAACAGAAGTTCATGAGTATAATACTTATGGGCTTCTGTTATATTTTTATATATTTAATGCAAAAGCGAAAACATAATAGGCTTTAAGTAGATTAGCCTTTGAAAACGAAACGCATCACTTAACCTGTAAATCGTTCATATCGTATGAAAGGAATCATCTCCTTGGTATTGGTATTCGGAAACTTGATGTTGTCAGCGCAAACCTTCACTGGTGGAATCCCATTTATCACTAATTATTCTGAGAAGGATTTGAAGGTATCCACTGTCAATTATGGTATTATTCAGGATAACAGAGGACTGCTGTACTTTGCCAATGAGTACGGTATTCTGGAGTTTGATGGTAGTGACTGGAACATTGTTACAGCAGTATCAAATCATTCCAATATCAAGTCACTGGCCATTACCAAAAACAACCGAATATATGCCGGTGCACAGGGCGATTTTGGATACGTTGATTATCAGAAGGATAATGGACTGGTCTTTCGTTCGCTGCTTGATTTAGTGCCGGTAGAATACCGTGACTTCAATGATGTGTGGAATATTGTGTTGCATAATAATGAAGTGTATTTTCACACATGGCGGGCTATCTATAAGTATAGTGGCGATGATATTACTGTAATAAAAACGGGCCATAAGATCAAAGGCCTTTTTAAGGTCAGAGATCAGGTGTTGATGCACGATGAATTTGGTTTACACCGTAAAACTAATAACGGTTTTGAAAGGCTGTCAGGATCAACGCCCTTAAGTAATGAAGAGCTTAGGTTTATCCTGCCAATAAATGAAAATGATCTCTTAGTAGCTACACTTGCCGGTGGCTTATTTTTATTGGCCAATCATAATTTACAGCCATTCCACACAGAACCACAAATTGATTTTAAAAGCATTGGCTTATCCACAGGTCATGTGCGTAAAAATGGCGATTTTGTTATCGGTACCCATAAAGCCGGTGTTTACATTCTGAATAATAAAGGTTCCGTTGAAACACAATTAACCAAAGCGGAAGGTCTGCAAAACAATGCGATTCGGGGTTTATATACCGATATCCACAATAACCTGTGGGTAACCCACAAAACAGGGATTGATATGGTTGAGCTATCAACACCTTTGTGCCAAATAAAGCCCAATACCGAGGAGCCAATAGGTGTTTATTCAATTTTAGAACATGAAGGCTATAGGTATTATGCCACCCACGAAGGGCTGTTAAAGCAATCGCTGGTGTCAGGATCCGATCAGTCATTTAAGAGAGTTAAGGGCAGTATTGACATTAACTGGAGCCTGAGCAAATGGGAGGATATTGTTGTATTGGCGCATGCCAAAGGATTTTCGCAACTGCTTAATGGGGAGCTTATTTCGATTTATGGCGGCGAAGGTTGCTGGCTGATTAAGGCTTTGCCACAACATCCGGGTTATTTTATCGGAGGCACGTATCAAGGGCTTGTGTTGCTTAAAAAGGAAGGTGAGCAACTGCGCTTCGTTAACAGGATCAAAGGGTTTAATGAATCAAGCAGAGTAGTGGAAATAGCTGATAATGGCGAAATATGGGTCGCTCATGGCTATCGTGGAATATACAGGTTGGTGCTGAATAGTTCATTGAATGCGATTGCACAGCGGTCGTTTTATGACCATTCAAAAGGATTGCCGTCGCACATGTTTAACACCGTTTTTAAGCTTAATCAAGCCTTGGTGTTTGGCACGCTGGTGGGTTTCTATCACTACGATGCATCAGCCGATTCAATGATAATGAATAAAGAACTGACTGATTGGATAGGGTATGAGCAAGGGCGTTTGGTAAAAGAGGATCCTAAGGGAAATGTATGGTTTGTATCGGGCAATAAATCAGGTGTTATTGAAAAGCACCCCGATGGTAGCCAAACGGTGACAAGCAATCCCTTTAACAAGTTAAATGAATATTATATTCCGGGATTTGAAAACATCTACTTCTCAGATAAGCAAAAGGTTTACATTGGCACTAAAGATGGTGTTATTGTTTATGATGCGGCATTAGAAGTAAATAAGCCGGCCAATTTCAAATGTTTATTGCGTTCGGTGAAAAATGGGAGTGGTGAAAATGTACTGTACGACGATAATATTGAATTTCTGTGCGATACCCTTATGGGGCAGGATATACAACTCTTGTATAAGGAAGTTAAAAACAATAGTCTGACCTTTAGTTTCTCTGCCGGTTATTATGAAAATACTAAAAACATCCGATTTAAGTATTACCTGCAAGGGTATGACAGCGACTGGTCTGAATGGGAGGATATCAGATACAAGGAGTATACAAACCTAAAAGAAGGTGATTACGTGTTTCGTTTGAAGGCCATTAATATTTATGGCGCCGAAACGGACGACATCATCTGCCGTTTTAGCATATTGCCTCCCTGGCACCGAACTATTTATGCCTATGCGGGATATACTGTGCTTTTTATATCCATCTTTTACATGGTAATGAAGGTAAGAGACAGACGAGCCAGGGTTGAGAAACAGCGCTATATTGAAAAGCAAGAACGTATTCGAAAAATAGAGCAGGCGGCCTATCAGGAGGAAAAATTAAGAAATGAACTCCAAAGTAAAAACAAAGAGCTGGCAGCCATTGCTATGAAAACGATTTGTAAAAATGAAAAGCTGGTTGATTTACAGGCTCGCATCATCGCCATTAAAGAAGACGCCACCAAGCAGCTTGAGCAAAAACTATGCGATTTGCTGGGTTTTATTGAACGTGAGATTTCTAATGATGATTGGGATGATTTTGAATTGCGCTTTGATTTAGCGCATAATAATTATATCAAGAAATTAAAGGAAGAATTTGCTGCGCTCACGCCTCATGACCTGAAAATATGTGCTTATCTAAAGATGAATTTGAGCAGCAAGGAAATAGCACAACTACTCAATATGTCTGTTAGGGGTGTTGAGAATGCACGGTATCGGGTGCGGAAACGGCTGGGTTTAGACTCATCAGTCAATCTAACTGATTGGTTAATGAGTCGATAGCTGATGTTTATACCCGATTTCTATGTTATAACCTCCTCTCCATAAAAAATACGATGAGTAGGATTAGCGCTATCCCCACTTTAATCTGCCAGTAGGGAATGGCCATACCTACAAGGGCAGTTATAATAATCGCTTTAAGCAGTCGGCCCGAGCGTCTTTCCATCTTGGATTTAAACTGAACCAGTTTCATTTGATGGTTCTCCATGTCCAGCAGAAAAACGCCATCGTTCTCCACCACGTAATCATATTCAAGTAGTTGACGTCGTGTGTTTTTATTGCGGGCGCTAATGGCCTGAAAACCGCTTTTTACTTCCACAATATATTTCCGGCCATTTTTTTTAACAATGTAGTCGGGTTGAATACTTGCTGTGTGCCGTTCGCCATTTTCAATATAATGGTGTTCGTAGTTGCCCTGATAATCAACTATGGTGTAGCCTTTGCTCTTTAGGAAGTTACGGGCTTGTAGTTCCAGTTTGTTGCCCCGCTCAAAGCGCTTGCGTACTTTGCGCTCCTGCCAATAATTATTTACCTTGTACTTAATTATAAAAAGCATAAGGATGATAATGATGATCAGTAGCAACAGCAGCGCCAGGTGTTCCTGGTTGTGGTAGTCGAATGTGTGCATGCGATGAAATATATTTATAGGAGCAAAAATAATGACTTACGCCGGACGATTGACCGTTTGGGTGAATATAAAATCAGAACATCAAGTATATGAAGACACAGATGCATTGTCTGGGAAAGAGCTTTGGCCCGGTGGCCTCATTTTCCGGTTTGGTTTTGTTGCTGGCGGGTTTAATTTCCCTTGCTCAGGGTGCTTGGGTAGGGGGTGTTCTTATACCTTTAGGGACTTTTATAAGTTTTACCCGTTCGTGTACGCACATCGATTTTGATTTAAAACGGGTGCGTTCGGGCGATAAGCTTTTCGGATTATTTGTCAACGGGCGATGGCAAAAATTGAGGACCGGAATGTATTTGCAAGTGTTTCATTCCGATAAATTATATCGCAATTACAGTCGTGGTAATCGGGTGCTCGATATTGTTCAGAAAAACAATGTGATTCGTCTTTACGATGAGCAGGGAAGGAAGGTTTGCGACCTGATGGCGCTGAAAGAGGGCAGTGATGAGGAAGGGCAGTTGAGCGTGATGTCGGAGCGTCTTGGGCTAATAAGTAAGAAGGAATAAACAAAGCCGGATCGGTTTGCAATCACAAGTATTTTCTTGCGATGGAATCCATCCGGCTTGGCTGATTTTGGACTAAAGAATCGTTTATACCAGTATAATTTTGTTGGCCTTGCACTCTTTGCGCATGTCCTGCGGCCAAATGCTCGACTGTATCTCTCCGATGTGTGCCTTGCGCAGGAAGAACATACACAGTCGCGACTGACCTATGCCACCACCAATGGATAGGGGTAACTCACCTTCAAGCAGTCGTTTATGAAAATCAAGCGTCCTCCGCTCGGGGCATCCTTCCTGTTCCAGCTGTTGCTCCAATACTTGCGGACTCACCCTGATACCCATGGACGAAAGCTCAAAAGATTGTTCCAGCACCGGGTTCCAAACAATGATGTCGCCGTTTAAGCCTCGATACCCATTCACCGTTGGCGTACTCCAATCGTCATAGTCGGGTGCGCGGCCATCGTGTTTTTCGCCGTTGGATAGTGTGCTGCCAATACCGATGATGAAAATAGCGCCGTGCTTTTTTGCGGCGGCATCTTCACGTTCTTTGGATGATAAATCAGGGTACTGGTCAAGCAGATCCTGGGCATGGATAAATGTGATGGCATCGGGTAGTATGGGGCGTATGGCAGGATAGCGTTCATACACCACGAACTCGGTTCGCTTCATCACTTCGTAAATTTTCGTTACTATATGTTTTAGGTAATCAAGGTTGTATTCTTCCTTGGCAATGTGTCGTTCCCAATCCCACTGATCTACATACAACGAATGGATATTATCCAGCTCCTCATCGGGGCGGATGGCATTCATATCGGTGTATAGGCCAAAGCCCTTTTCAATTTCATAATCGGCCAGCATCAGGCGCTTCCATTTGGCCAGCGAATGTACCACCTCGGCCTGCTGATCGTTAAATTCTTTTACCGGAAAGGCTACGGGGCGTTCAGTGCCGTTAAGGTCATCGTTAATGCCGGTACCTTTCATAACAAATAGGGGAGCTGTTACGCGGCGCAGCCTTAACTCAGCCGATAAAGCGGCCTGAAAATGATCTTTGATGGTTTTAATAGCGTGCTCGGTTTGTTTCAAATCCAGCAGCGGATCGTAATCTTTAGGTATAAATAGTTTCGCCATTGTATTAATATTTGTTGATTGATAGCGCAAATATAATAACAAGTTTCAATATGAAACAAAAATAAGCGATAAAAATATAAAATGTCATGAATTAACCTCGATTGAGTATTAAATTAAAATTTCATCTATATTATTTTAGGGAGATGCTTCTTCAAGCTCTGAAGTGTAAGCGGCCAATTAATTGTTAAGAAATGAACGATTTTTTAGTATTTTCGGCATGCCTTAAAATCTGAATCTACTATGTGAATATGAAGCTTACTGAATTAATGCATTCCATTGAAAAATCTGCCTCCAATACTACTGGTCATTTTCTGCTGTCCTTGCAAGGGGTTATTCTGGTGTGTAATGGCTATGGTGCCCAACTGCTTAAGTTTGCTTCATCCACTCAATTGGTGGGGCGGCACCTTAACGACCTTGTGCCCGAAGAGTTTGCCAGCCACCTTCCCGAAGAAATTACAGAGGAACATTTAACCAATGGGCAGTTTTTAGAGCGTGTGAATGTTTGTGCGGATGGCGAGCTCATACCCACCCTGGTTAAGACGCAACGGGTGCGAGTGGGTGATTTGCAGTTAATTGAGTGTTTTATCCGGTTGAATGAGGCCGCTGATGAGCCTATTAAAGCCCTTCGGTACCGACAAACGGCTGATCTGCTAAAGTGCGAAGTGCTGCGACTAAAGCGGCAGGTGAGTCAATCGAAGATTCAGGCCTTAATTGATCAGCGCCTGGTAAAAGCGGCTTGTCGCCTTCAGATACCATTTACACAGGGCGACCTCTTGTTTTGTTCCCTGCTTACAAATGGCCTATCCACTAAAGAAATAGCCGAACAACTTAACATTACACTGGCATCGGCCTATAAGCAGCGTAAACGCATCCGCAAAAAGTTAAGCCTGCCAGTGGAAACCAACCTCTATCATTACCTGATAAGTATTATTGACTAAGCCAGCAGATCAACTTACTGCTTTTCTCGTTTTACCTCGAGCAGCTGTGCCTTTAATGTTGGTAGCAGTGTTCCCTTGATCAATTGACCCCATTTTGTCCCCATCTTGTTTTTGCTGTTTCTGAGCAGCCTCAATACTTTCGTGGCCACAGGCATTGACTCACTCAACACCCAACACGGAGAGCTCCTACTGTTTTCCCTTTTTTATTACAAGTGTCAATGTACTTCATCAACCTTAATTGATTCAAATTATGAAAACATCACACCTGAAGAGAAAAGGTCGAAGCTTAGCAAAATGCGGTATGCTGGTATTGCTAAGTATCTTTTTTACACATTCTACGATTGATGCTCAAAGCACCACAGAAACCCAGGCCGTGAAGCCCACTATAGGTGATGGTAGCACGGAAAATCCCTGGCACATCGAAAAACTGGCCCACCTCAGGTGGCTGTCCGAAGAGACCTCAGCAAAGCAGAGGAAACAAAGCTACACACTGCTAGCCAATATTGATGCTGCCGAAACAAAGACCTGGAATGGGGCTAAGGGCTTTCAACCAATTGATTGGTTTGAAGGCCGGTTTATGGGCAATGGCCATACCATCAGTAACCTGTATATTAATAGACCAGATGAACCGTATGTGGGCTTATTTTCGCAAGTATCTGATGCGACTCTGAAAGGACTTGTTTTAGAATCCGTTGATATATCAGGTGGAGAATACGTGGGAGCTTTGGCTGGTTCTTTTGGTATGTATACAGAAATGACAAAACTGAAGCAGTGCAGTGCTAGTGGCAAGGTTACAGGCAAGAACTATGTGGGCGGCTTATTAGGTAGTACACTTAATGCTTGCGTGGAGTGGTGTTATGCAAAAGTTGAGGTTACAGGCGAGTTTGCTATAGGTGGTTTTTCAGGTCGCATAACAAGTTGGGCTTTGGTGCAGAACTGTTTTACGCAAGGCGACGTTTATGGCCCTAATGATAAGGTTGGTGGATTTGTTGGTTTGGCGGATTATAACGGCCAGATAAAACATTGCTACTCAACCACACCAAGTGTTGGTTTTGGTTCAGATTTAAGTAGGGCTACAATAATTGATTCCTATTTTGTTGGAGAAGGGGTAGATGAAGGAGCTACCGGGTTATCGCCCGAACAGATGGCCGATCAGCAACAATTTGAGGGCTGGGATTTTACTGGTGTTTGGGGCATGGCGGTCTTGGATGAATTAGCTCCGGGGCAAACCTTGCCGTATTTCAACTGGCAGCTGGGTAAGCACGAGCTGTCAATAGTAGCTAACCAGGCCGAAGTGGAAGTAACAGGTGATGGGCACTATGGCCTGGGCGATCAGGTGACCTTGTCGGCTGCAGGCGCCTACCCTTTTTTGCACTGGGAGTGTAAGGGAGAGGTGCTATCTACCGAGCCTACCTATCGTTTTACATTTGGCCATGAGCCCATGCCGGTAAAAGCCGTTTTTGGAGAGGCCATGTACAGCTATGGCGGTGGCGATGGCACATCCGGTAACCCTTTTCAAATAGATGATTATACCCACCTGCTGCTGTTATCCTATAATATGGCTGATTGGGAAAAAGGCTGTCACTATGAGTTAACGGCTGATATTGATATGACGCCTTTAACTTTTAGTAAAGGATTTTTACCCATTGGAAATGGGGTGCTATTTTTCTCAAGAAAGGTATTTAAAGGACAGGTAAACGGGAACTTTAAAACAATCAGTAACCTGATAGTGAACCGACCTGATTTTTCTAAAATTGGATTATTTGGTAAGGTTGATGCATCGCTTATCCGGAATATTGGACTTGAGAATGCTACTGTTAATGGTCAATCTCAAACAGGTGCTTTAGTGGGTGAGGCAGTGAATACGCTTGTGCTTAACTGCTATGCTACAGGAATTGTTACGGGGGAGGATGAATTGGGTGGACTTATTGGAGTGCAAAAAGGTTCTAATTCCTTTTTAAAGAACTCATATGCCGATGTGCAGGTAAATGGTAAGAATTCAGTAGGAGGCCTTATAGGTTCTAATGGGGGTGAGATAGATAATGCCTATGCGCATGGCGAAGTTATTGGATATGATTGTGTGGGAGGATTAATTGGAAAAAATTACTTACAACAGGTGGGGATGACATATGCAAGCGGGGCTGTTACAGGAACTGGTAAGGCAGGAGCTTTGGTGGGAAGTAATCCTTACGGCGCTGCAATACACCACTCATATTATCTTGAGTGCGCTCTGAATAATGGCATTGGTCAGCCACTGGCGGAAGACGCCTTTGCTTTGGCAACTTCATTTCCGGGGTGGGATTTTCAACAAACATGGACTTTTGTAGCGCGAAATAGTACAAGTGGGCAACAGATGTACCCTGCTTTTCTCTGGCAAACGGGCCTTGAAAGGTTAACGATTATTCCCAACTGTAAAGAAGTGGAGCTAATCGGCGCCGGCCATTATAAAGCAGGCACAAAAGTGGAACTTTGGGCCACGGGCGCTTATGCTTTTAGCCATTGGGAACAAGATGGAGTAAAGCTATCGAACCAAAACCCGTTTATTTATACCCTTGAAAGCGGTGGCGCTACCATTAATGCCGTGTTTGAGCCAGAGATATATCCCTTAGGCAGCGGACAGGGAACGCCGGAGGCCCCTTATCAGCTTGGGGAGTTAACTCAGCTGTTGCGTTTGGCTTATGATCCCTTGCTGTGGGATAAGCATTTTGTTCTTACTCAGGATATCGACATGAGTACTTATCAATTCCCGCTTGGTTTTAAGCCGATAGGATCAGCTAATTTGCATCCCACTATCAATTATTTTAGCGGCACACTAGCTGGTAATGGTAATGCCATAAGGAACCTGTATATCAACAGGTCTGAAGAGTCTGATATTGGATTGTTTGCGAACATCCACAGGAGTCAGATTTACAATATAGCCTTGCTGAATGGAGATTTAAAAGGGTATAATAATGTGGGCATGCTGGCAGGGTGTAAATATGATTCCAAACTGACAAATATAGAGTGTTCTGGCAGTGTACAGGGCAGAAATTATGTGGGAGGTGTTTGGGGGAAAGACCTAACCAGTTATCCTGCTACCGGTAGTTCAAATGATACTGAGCAGGTGCGGGTTGAGGTATCTGTTACGGGGAATATCTATGTTGGAGGTGTGGCTGGTCTTAATCAAGATAAGATTCAAAAAGCTGCTGCTTTTGCACAGGTGAATGGAGTAAATGGAGTTGGAGGTCTGGTAGGAACGAACAGAGGTAATCTAGAAAACAGTTTTGTATTTGGAAAAGTTAAGGGAAAAGAGAACATAGGAGGATGCATTGGCAATCATTATTATTATTCAGCAATTATCAATTGCTACGCATTGGTTGATGTAACCGGAATTAATACTGATGAAACTGGAGGATTGGTAGGATATATGTCTGACCCCAACGACATAGTTAGTTCTTATCGTAAAGAAGGAGTTGGAGGGGTAAATAATACCTATGGAACGGCATTGGCAGCAGCAGACTTTGCACAGCAAGCTAAATTTATTGGCTGGGATTTTAAGGATGTGTGGGTAATGTGGACCGATGATAATGGCATCAGGTCACCACGTCTGCGCTACCAGTTGCCTGGTTTAATACCCGTATCCATCCAGGTCGATGGAGGCCGGCAGCAACCTTTGGCCGGTGTTCAGCTCAATATTCCATCGGTTGGCCAATTTACAACGGATGAGCAGGGCAAAGTACAGTTGGAATTACATGCCGGAGACTATCGTGCCACCATAAGCGCTAACGGTTATCCCGCTATGGAAAAAACATTTGCTGTATCGGCCACGGAGGCAAGCTTTGCCTTAAACCTGATGCCTGTGGAATACACCATCACCTACCAGTTAAACGGTGGTGTTAATGCAGAAGGGAATGTGGCTAGCTACACCATTGAAGATAAAACGATGAGCCTACAGCCAGCTACCCGCGCAGGTTATGTCTTTAAAGGTTGGTATAATAATGCTGAATTCACAGGTGAGCAGGTGGCAACTATTCCGCAGGGAAGTACTGGCGATTACTCACTCTATGCAAAATGGGAGCTTATAAGCTATGACATTACCTATCACCTCAACGGCGGTGTTAATGCTGATGGGAATGCGATGAGCTACACCATTGAAGATGAAACGTTAAGCCTACAGCCGGCTACGCGCGCAGGCTATGCCTTCAGAGGTTGGTTCAGTAATGCTGAATTCACAGGTGAGCAGGTAACAACTATTCCGCAGGGAAGTACAGGTCATTATGCACTCTATGCAAAATGGGAGCTGATAAGCTACGGCATTACCTACCAGCTCAATGGCGGTGTTAATGCAGATGGGAATATGATGAACTACACCATTGAAGATGAAACGCTGAGCCTACAGCCAGCTACCCGCGCAGGTTATGCCTTTAAAGGTTGGTATAATAATGCTGAATTCACAGGTGAGCAGGTGACAACTATTCCGCAGGGAAGTACTGGCGATTACTCACTCTATGCAAAATGGGAGCTTATAAGCTATGACATTACCTATCACCTCAATGGCGGTGTTAATGCTGATGAGAATGTGATGAGCTACACCATTGAAGATGAAACGTTAAGCCTACTGCCAGCTACGCGCGCAGGCTATGTCTTTAAAGGTTGGTACTGTAATGCTGAATTCAGATATGAGCAGGTGACAACTATTCCGCAGGGGAGGACTGGTGATTTCTCACTTTATGCAAAATGGGAGCTTATTACCTACAGCATCACTTACCAGCTAAATGGTGGTACCAACTCTATGGGTAATCCGCTTACTTATACGGTTGAAGATGCAACGTGGACGGTGTTGCCTCCTGCAGCACGTGCGGCTTATGAATTTATGGGTTGGTATGCCAATCCTGATTTCACCAGCGAAGTGATTACCACCATTTCTCAAGGCAGCACTGGCGATATGGAGCTGTTTGCTAAGTGGGAGCCCATCGCTTATATCATCATTTATCAACCAAACGGCGGGGTAAATGCTGAGGGTAATCCAATAATGTATACCATTGTTGATGGGTCTATTAGTTTACAGCCAGCTACGCGCGATGGCTATGCTTTTAAAGGTTGGTTCGGTAATGCTGAATTCACAGGTGAGCAGGTAACAACTATTCCGCAGGGAAGTACAGGTCATTACTCCCTCTATGCAAAATGGGAGCTGATAAGCTACGGCATTACCTACCACCTCAATGGCGGTGTTAATGCAGATGGGAGTGTGATGAATTATACCATTGAAGATGAACCGCTGAGCCTACAGCCGGCTACCCGCGATGGCTATGTTTTTAAAGGTTGGTACAATAATGCTGATTTTACAGGGGAAGAGGTGACCACCATTCCACAGGGCAGCACGGGCGATAGGGTGTTGTTTGCGAAATGGGAGCTGTCTACATCTGTCAGCGAGCTAGAGGAGACAAGTAAATTATATCCTAATCCGGCTTCGGGAAGTGTTAATATAGAAGCAGAAGCCAATACACTGGTGGTATTCTACAATGTATCGGGTCAGCTTGTGAAGCAAGTAGTAGCGCTTGGCGGTGCGGAGGTCATTAGTATTGCCGATTTAAAACCGGGGCTCTACATTGTGCGTTTGGGCGATGAGCATATCCGTCTTTTAGTGAAATAGTCGTAATGACTGAATAAAATTTAACCTAAGCCCTTAAAAAGAAGGAAGGTGTCTCATCCGTGAGGCACCTTCCTTTACTTTTAACTATTCCTGACAGCTCCGTGTCTTTATTCCACTACAATTTCATCGATAAACAGGAATACGCCCATTTCTTTTAGCTTCGGGTACTTAGCTTTTACCTTGATAAACTGTGTTTTTACGGGTTCAAAATTCACCGGAATATGCGTATTATTAACGGTTGACGACCATGGTGGCTGATAACGTACTGAGTTTTCCCACACACCCACCGGTTGATAATCTTTACCGTTGTCCGACACGAATACTTCAACGGAGGCAGGGTAAAATATACCGGCCCCATTTTCTTCAATGCAGCTTAATTTAAGCGAGCTGATTGCTTGTACTTCACTTAGTTCAATGTCGGCCTCAAAATCTTTATTCAATATGCCAAGCCATTTGCCATTGCCCCACTTATCGCCTCCGAATTGCGTATCGGTAAGGGTTGCTGCACCGCTCGAAGCGTATTTGTCTTCGGGAGCTGAGTGCAGGGTGACGGTAGCGCCGGCTGCTTTATGAAGAATCGCTTCCTTTACTTCTGTTTTACCGGTTACCTGTCCATCTTTTGTGGCAATGGTTTTAATGGTAGCCGACTCGTTAAGCAGAAAGGGCTGCTCGTATAAAGTGGCATTTTCAGGATTGGGTTCAGAGCCATCGGTTGTGTAATAGATATCAGCATCTAACTCAGTGGTTAGGCTCACTTTTAACTGCTTTTGTTCCCGTAGCAATTCAATCTGAACACTGGGGCGCAAGGCACTGTAGGCATAGTTAATGTCCATGGCCTCGTAATGCTTCAGCATCTGGTTCATTTTTTGTCTGAAGTGCAGCCAGTTTTTTGTGTTGGGTGCCTGCCAGGCAATTTCCGACAGGGCAGCAATGCGCGGAAACAACATGTATTCCACATGCTTTTCGTTGGGCATGTATTCGGTCCAGATATTGGCTTGAACACCCAGTAGCTGGTCAATGTATTTTTGCTCTACTCCGTCAGGAACGGGTTCGTAATCATACACTTTCTTTAGTGGCGCATAGCCTCCAAAGGCTTTGGGTTCTTGTGGGCTGAGGCTTTGGTAGTGGTCGAAATACAGATGCGAGCCGGTGGTTAAAACCGTTGGGTGTCCTTCTTTTAAACAGTCGGCTGCCCCCGATTCGGCTCCCCAATACATCACGGTGGCTGTTGGTGAGAGCTCTCCTTCCATAATTTCGTGCCAGCCGATTAAGCGACGCCCTTTATTTTTCAGGTAAGTGTCAAAATGGTTGATAAAATGACTCTGCAGCTCAAAGGCATCATAGCCTTTGCGTCGCATCAGCTTCTGGCAATCAGGGCAATTGTTCCAGTTGGTTTTATTCACTTCGTCGCCTCCAATGTGTATGTATTCAGAAGGGAAGAGGCCGATGATCTCATCTATTACATCTTCAAGCAGCTTATAGGCCGAAGGGTTGCTGGCGCAATACACGCCACTTCCTTTAACATAACGGCCGCGGGCATCTTTACAGGTTAAGTGGGGGTAACATTGAAACACCACCTCGGAGTGGCCGGGCAATTCTATTTCGGGCACCACTGTAATGAAGCGTTCGGCGGCATAGGCCACTATCTCACGCACTTCCTCCTGCGTGTAAAAGCCTCCATACTTTTCTTCTTTATCGCCTTCGCGCCACACTTCAAACTCTTGCCAGGGCATTAGGTGGGGCTTTACTTTGCGCCAGGCACCAATATCCGTCAGTTCAGGATGCGATTTGATTTCGATGCGCCAGCCAATGCCATCAACCAGGTGCCAGTGAAACACGTTTAACTTGTGCATGGCCAGATAGTCGATGTATTTTTTTATAAACTCCTTAGGCATAAAATGGCGCGACACATCCAGGTGCATGCCTCGCCACTCGAAGCGGGGGCGGTCGGTGATGGTGCCTGCCGGTAGCGTAAGGTTATTGTACGTGCTTGTTATGTCAGCCGGTAATAACTGTCTGATGGTTTCCACTGCATAGAATAAGCCTTGTGGGCCGGCAGCTTTAATGCTGACTGCTTCATCGGTAATATTTAGCACATAGCCTTCGTTGCTCAAGGAATCCAGCTGATTGTCGTAAGCAAAAATAAAAGCCGGTTGCGCCGCTGCATTCTGTGCTTTCCAAGTGGTTTGGAAATCCATTTGGCAGACCTCGCCAAGTAGGGAGATGGCCGGCAGCATACTCGAGTCTTCGATAATCACCGGCGTTGAAGCGTTAAAATTAAAGGCTCCTGTGTCATGCATAACCACCTGTAAGGGCTCCGGAATAATGGATACATTACCAGGCTGTTTGGCCTGACAGGCAGTTAGTAATAGGATAATGATGTACGGTAAAATTGTTTTCAACTTTTTCATGTGTCTAACATTTGTTTTTCAATTGCCACATGGAACTCGCTATTTATGTCAATTCTCAGCATGAGAAAGAACGTCATATGGCTCGCTTCACAATTGTATTTGTTTGTAGGTAGCTAAAATAGCGTAAATCAGCTGGATTTCTTTGATCGGCAAGGGGGATAATTGTTCAATTATCGTTGCCGAATGGCTAAAATATGGAGAGAAAATGACAGCCAAAAAAAACGACTACCCAATAACAAGTAGTCGTTTTGTTTTTATCAATGCTTTTCTCTTTTTTAAAAGAGGTATTGAACACTTGCTCCAATTCGGAAATAGGTGTCGTCAATAATAGTAAAGCGTGCTTCCGGAGCTAAGTTTAATTGCTCGCTTAGCTTATAGTTCATACCAACCCCCAGGTTTAAACCAACATTGGAGTCAGAAGCTGAGCCGCCAATTCCAAAAGGGTTGTCTGGTATATCAAGCTTTACAGAAGTAATGTTTAAACCGCCAATGCCATAAAAGTTCATTTTTTCATCCTGCTGATGGAATACATAGTGGGCATCGAAATCAAAGATGTTAAATGTTACATAATCTTTTTTGAAAATGTGGCTGTAGCCAAAGGCTCCTTCCCATTGGTCGGTAAAAGCATAAACACCGTTAAGGTTGATACCAATGTTACCAATCTCAGTTGCATATACCAATCCGGCACCAGCTCTTATTTTTGAAGAATCGAACGATTGTGCAAACAGGTTGCAAGAAAGGAGCAAGGCAACAAACAATACTAAATTCTTTTCATGATAATCAATTTTGTTGAGGTTTATTTATAATCTTTCCAAATATAGATAATTAAATCATTTTACAGTATTCTGGTTCTCACTGTTTTTAGTTATTTACACTGAACATGACTGAAAAATCGCCCGTGTAGATACCGGTGAATGTTGCGCCATCCACCATTGTCAGGTTCATGTCGAGCGTGTAATTATTCCCTCCATTATGAGTAATCGTAACCTGGCCGCTTTTGAGGTTCGATGTGGTTATATTGGTTATGTCACTATCGGTGTACATGTAGTTAGTGAGCCAGTCGTTGAGTGCTTTGTCGCCTTCCATGGTGGGATAGGAATAACTGCCTGGGATGGTTTCTCGCGTATAGGCATCTATATCGATCGCCAGGTTTTGAACCCCACTGGCATTGCCGCCACTCAAGTTAATGACAGTATGACCGCCATCGCCTGCTGATATACCCATTATGTTCGCCTCATTGATAGAGAAATGTACCCCATCTGCCTTTAAAGAATTTGAGCTGGGGCTTTCATCGTCTTTGCTGCAACTGAGCAGGCTTAAAAAAATGCTTAGTACTAGTGTTGTTTTCAATAGGTGTTTCATTTGTCTGTCTTTTAGTTGTCTTATAATATGTAATTAGCATGCAGTAGTTGCGGGTAAATTATTGATTAATAGCCTCTTATCCTTGGTGGCTATTTTGTGACCGAAAAGTGAGCTGCTGCGCTTATGCAAGAAAAATGTTGGGTCAGATATTCATTTAAAAATAGAACGTGTACTTAGCTGTTATAATAATTATGATAGTATTACGAGAAGCCATAGCTTTTGTTTCGTCTGTACTAGATAATAAATAAAATTATTAACGCTAAATTGTAATTAGGGGAGATGGATGAGTAACAAAAAAAAGCGGTACTGGCAACAGTACCGCTTTTCAGGGGGTGATAATTTTATTTTTAATATGCTGTTTGTATCAGCTTGCCACTGGCAGATTGTTTACCGCACTTTAGTTGATAAAAGTAGATGTTGCTTCCGGCAACCGGGCTCCTGAATTTGAAAGTATATTTTGTTTGGGCACTAACAGGACCTTCGTATAAGCACTGCAGCAGTTTACCGTTAGCACCATAAATATTTAGTACAGCATAGTCATCTTCCGCCGGTGTGAATTCAATGGTTGTTTGTTCAACAAACGGGTTGGGGTAACTCTTTGAAGCGAGTTTTGGCTGAACATTAATATTCAATGTGTCGAACATGATGCACTGGGCAGCTTTATAGGCTACCAAAAAGGATTGGGGCGCAGGTTTTGCTTGCGTACACAGCTTAAACTGCAAGCTAAATGATTCAGGATATTTGCCAAATCCTTCGATGTTATCAATCTTAAACCCATAAAGGCCGGTGGTTGGATCGCTTGAGTTCAATTCCTCCGGCCAGTTTTGGGAGTTGCTTACTTCGCTGACAAAGCCCTCGTCGATACTGATTGTTAAGTGAGATAAATCGTATTGACAATTGCCATTGGTAATTACCTCTGCAGTGTACACATAGCAGTCGTCATTAGTCAATTCCATGTTTATTCCTATGATGTCTAAGCAGTTATTTTCACAGGTGGAAGTATCTGGAGTTTCACCTTCCGTGCCGTCTTCACCTGATGAGTCCTCGTTTGTACAGCTTAAAATAATAGTATCACTTGCAGTACAGCCATCTATACTGGTTACCTCCAGGCTTATGGATGCATTTCCTTCGCCTGATGAATACAAGAGCTGGTTGTCTGTTTGATTTTGAACCAGCCAATTGTTAGCGGTTTGGATAGTCCATTGATAGCTTTCAGCATGTTCTGTAATGGCTTGCAGTACATTATCTGTTGAATTACATAGCGGTGCATTAATTGGGGGCGTTATTTTGACCGATGCTTGCCTTACGGAATCAATTTGAACTGTTTGTGTGAGGTTACAAGCAATTGCATCTTCAATACTAACAGTATACTCGCCCGGCTCAAGGTTATTTCGCACCAAACCTGTATAGCCATCGGACCAAATGGCCACATATGGTTCATTGCCTTCAGAGGGTGTTATTGTTACAGAACCGTACGGCTGCTCGCAGTTGGGCTGAACAATATCAATGTTCGCTTTTAAAACTGCATCGGGACGCTCAATCGTAACATTTTGGGTAATACTACATTCATTGGCATCGATTACAGTAAACTCATAGTCGCCTTCTTTATCAGTAGTCAGTTGATCATCGGGCAGCAGCTCACCCTTATAGTAAATGTCATAAGGAGGTGTTCCCCCATTGGCGTTAATGATTATTAGCATTGTAGAATCCTCTGATTCGCAGCTTTGGCGTCTTACAGCGGCATTCAGTGTAATCGCTTCGGGCTCACTGATTCTGATATACTTTTTGTTGGAGCAGCCCACGCTGTCGGTAACGGTTACCGGATAGTAGTTGGGGGGCAGATTGGTAACAGTGCTTGTGGTATCACCGGTAATCCATTGAATATCGTAGGGCGGTGTTCCGTTATTAATTTCGATACTGATGGATCCCGTACTATCGCCATGGCATAATGGGTTATTAACTGCGGCAGTGATATTCAGCTTTTTGAGTGTGACATATGCCCTTTCGGACTGAGCGCATCCATTGGCGTCGGTAACGGTTATCGTGTGTCCGCCGCTGCTTAGGTCGTTTGCAGTGGCTGTTGTATCACCATTATTCCAAAGATAAGTGTAAGGAGCAAGGCCGCCACTGACAGTGGCTGTAAGGGTTCCCTGACCTTCCTCATGGCATTCCAAAACTGCGTTATCAATGTTGATGGAGAGATCCGATTCTTCCTTAACGCGGAATGCGTAGCTTTTTGCACAAGCCAGTGCATCCTCAACGGTCACGGTGTATAGGCCACCCTTCAGCTTATCAACAGTGGCGGTGGTGTGTCCCGTATTCCAGCTGTATTTATACGGCGGCAGTCCACCTGTTACTTCGATATGAATGGCTCCGTCTGAAAAGCCACAGTTGGAATTTGTGATTGTAGAATTGACTTTAATGCTTTCCGGCTCTGTAAGTGCAGCACTCAAAGTGAGGTTTTCTCCATTGGCATCACTGATGTACACTTCATATTCGCCTGCGGGTAAGTTAGCGATATCCTCTGTAGTAAAGCCATTGTTCCATAGGAAGCTATAGGGGGGTATGCCGCCTCTAACCGATACATCAATGCTTCCATTATCCTCGCCATAGCAAGTGATGGGATGCACTTCGATGGTAGCATCCAGTGCTTGTGAATCAATCAGAATGCTGTCGGTAAAGATGCATGTACCTGTTTTGTAGGCCACAGTAAAATAATTGTTTTTTATCTCTTCCATACAATCTTTATCATCGCTGCATATCGTATAGTTGAGAATAAACGAATCGGCTTTCCCATCCTCGCCAAAGTTAGGGATATCATCCACCTTTAGCCCATAAATGCCGGTGGTGGGGTCCGCACTATTGAGGCTCATTGCCCAGTTTTCAGAATTTGTTGCTTCTGCAACAGTGCCGCAGGGTGCTTCAACGGTCAAGTGGGAGAGGGCCTGTCCGCATTGCTGTGCCGATACCTTTAATTCGATGTGCAGGCATAAATCCTCCTCGATTAACTCAACTATCTCTGTATTGAAGCAATCGTTACACTTTCCCTTGTTGTCTTGTGATAGTCCCTTAAGGGGCATAAGCATAATGCTTAAGAGGAAACAAGATGCCCATAGCTTATTGGCCATTTTAGGGTAAAATAATTTCATAACTAACGTGTTTGAGTGTAAGATTTATACTCTTTTGTCAGCATAAATGTTACACCGGTCAAAAAATCTTTTCACAAACAGCGTTCAAAACAGATAAAAAAACGGCCACCGATCATTCGGCAGCCGCACATATTATACATTATTTGCTTTTTATTAATGAGTAATCAGTATCGATTACAGCTTTTTTAATAATACTTTGCGTTCGCTGAAATTTGCCGCAGCATTCAAGAATTCAACATAGCTAGGCCATGTTTCAGCATTGTCGTAAATATGATTGTAATATTTATTGGAGGTAACAATGAGTTGATCTCCTTCTTTCTTGGCAGTGCTAACAAAGCCCCCTTGTGCGTTCTCAATATTGGTGTTTAACTGATCGATACCTTGCACAGTATAGCCTTTGGGGATAGTAACCCGAATGGTGTAGGAATAGGCGCGAGGGCTGTATTGGTAGATGCCTTGTTGTCGGTCTAATTCTTCTTTTTCGATTTTCGTTTGCTTTTGAATCAACTTTCCAATCTCTACCATATAATTGCGTCCGGCTTTTTTCACCAATTCTGAGGTTTGAAATGTATATTGATATTTCATCTCAGGCAGGGTATCAAAGCGGCCACTCTGGATAAGTTTAAAGTTCGATACAGTATCAATTTTCAAATCGAAACTATTGTCAGTGATTGATTTCAGTGTTTTATTGCGGTACTGTTCCTTCGTTTTAAGATAGGATTCACGAAGCCCTAGTAATTTCTTTTTCAACCAAAGAGTACCCTCAAAATTCTGTTGCATTTTAAACTTCGAACTTTCTTCTTCTTTATAATCGTATATGTCTAGAAGTGTATGTTGCGCATAGTTCTTTTGGTAACCGTTTAAGGTGCTGTGCATACTAATGGAGGCCGACTTAAGATCTTCACTTAGGGTAACATCTAAGGTGTTGACTTCCTTATTATCATCCTTACTTATTACCGGTAAGGAAATTTTCTCCAATTTCCAATCCTTTGAGAGTGCATTGCCATCCAGTATGTAGGCTTCTGTTCCCATCAAATCAGCATCAAAATCTCCAGGGATACGATAATTATCGACAGGCGACAGGTATAGATATTCACCATTTTCTTTAATGCGGAATAAAAATTTCAGTTCCTGTTCCAACAATAAGTCATCAATTGATGCAATGTCTCTTGGTACTGCAATTACAATATCATGGGGTATGTCTTGAGCATCAAGAAACGTAGCAAAACGATCGAAGCTCTGAAATGCATTGTCTTTGTACATCGCCAGGTTTTGATTCCATGTATCTTTATCAGCAATGGTTCTTACTTCGTCCCAGTTAAGCTCCTCGTTACGGCGATAGTAGAAGGCTGCTTTTGCCTTATCCATGCCGCTTGCCTTTTTATCCACATTTTTCTTAACATACTTGCTCATCTTAGAGATGTCAGTTGATACGTTGATGAAGATGTAGCTAAGGAAGTCTAAAAGTTCCTTTTCAGATACTTGACTTTTCACTTCTCCTGGTTCGCCTAAGAAAACATCGTTTTGCCTTACTGCCTTGCCTGATGCATAAGCTGCCCTGAATTTGATAGTAGGTAATTCGCGGTAAGGATAAAACCATCTGGTGGCTTTAACGCCTTCTCGATTTTTATCAACCAGGTAGTAGGTGATCTCATCTGTTTCCTCATCCACCTGTTTTTGCAACTGGGGTGCTCCGTTAACTGCATTCATTGAGATAAAACAGCGGCGTTGGGCTTTAAACTCAAGGCGCTGTTCAACTACAGGGTATTCTTGTGGCAGGTCGTATTGTACGGGGCGGAAATAGTACATGTTGGAGTTAAGCGGAAGAGTTTCCTCCTCACAAATGTAATAATCAAGAATATCGCCTACTTCAAGGTTGGGTATGGCCAGTTTTTTATAGGCCCGGGTTGAGCCACCCTTGTTCATTTCCATTTCAACAGCCGTCGATTGGTCAATAATGATTTCACGACCGTCCGGCTTTACAAGTTTAAAGCCCGTATAAACCGATAAGGCGCGTCGCTCAGAAGGGAAACTGATTTCTGAATATTCTTTTATTGCATTTTTATCGTTGAGTTTAATTCGAATATGATAATAGTTGTTGGTTTGTAGTTCTTTTATAATGGCAGGTTTGCGGTACTCAAAGCGGTTGAGCTGCGCTAGAATGACAGCTGAGCTGCTACTCCATTTGGCAGGTACGTTAGTGTTTGAAAAAGCAGTATTAGCAGAGCTCCACATTTCCGTTTTTATTTCCTCATATTTTTCACCGGCACTAAGCAGCTGGAAGGAGGCAACTAAGAATGTAATTATTAATTTAATTTTCATAGTGTTGTGTTTATATTTTTTTGAGAATAATCTGATCTCCATAGAATGTGTTGAGCTTTTCAATAATGGTGTTCCATAACTCAAACTGTTCGGGCAATATTAATCCATTATTGATCTTTACTTCGTTGGTGTAAGTAATGGTGTTACCATTTGATTTCATATGTACGTTAACCATTATTTCACCATCGCTAAACGACACAGCTTCCGGCAGATAACTTAGTTTATAACCTTTGGGTATTGATACGGTCTTCAGTGTTTTTGACATGACCTTCTTTCCAAACGCATAGGCGCTTTTGCGCTCTTTGTCTATTTTGGCACCGCTTAAGCGTTTATCCCAGTCCAGCTCAATAAATAATTCACCATCAAACTCACTGATTCGATTGGTAATATTGTAATTGTATTTGAGTTCTAAGGGCTTATCCCTGTTTGAATCAGGCGCGTTAAGTACTTGCACCTTATCTTCATTGTTTGATTCAGACACTGACAAGTAATTAAATAAATCATTTTTATCTTCCACCTTAGTGTTGTTGGATAGATAAAGGATATTTTTCTTTGTTTCACCCTTAACAAGCAAGGAACCTTCACCAACCAGGTTATTATTTTCAATTTGTATGTTTTCGGTGCGAAGCAACAGGTTGTCTTCTGCCGTGTGAGTAGGAACGTGTTTGCGGATATATGTATCGCCATTTTCAATGAGCATTTCTTTGCCCTGAATTCGTTCCGCATTTTTACCTAGCCCAATATATTTTTCGGTAGCATCCAGTACAAACATTTTATCATTAGTAAAGGCTGTGCAAACCATATGGTTGTCAACACACAATGAGGGTAAGTCGTAGTTATAGGGTATTTTACTGGTTCCTATCCACGTCAAACGGGCATCGATTCCCGCTACTTTGAGCATTGATTTAGTTAGTATGGCCATACCTTTACAGTCGCCGTAGCGGTTATTGTAAACATTTTGAGGAGCATCCGGCTTAAATCCAGCTATACCCTCTTCAAAAGCAATGTATTTAATATGCTCTTGCACCCAATAGTAGATCTTTTTAATTTTCTCCTCATTACTTTTAGCACCTGCGGTTAGCTGATTTACCAATTCTGCGTATGGGGAGTTATCCACTTTTACCTTTTGAGCCAGACTATTGTACCAGTTGTATAAATCGTCAACAGTACTGATTACCGTTTTTTTACTTCCATTGGCTGTGTAGCTTTTGCTAAGAACTATAATGTGAGGGGCATGATACAAAATACCGCGAGAATTGTCTTCATCTTCAAGTTTTTTTAATTGCTCACAGCTGAAATTCACTAGCGTCACCCCTTCTTTTTTTTCCTCAGTGCGCGTGATGCTATAGCCTTCGAAATTCATTTCTACCAGTTCAACATCTACTCCATCGGGAATGTGAAAAGAGATATTACGTTTGTGCACCGGTTCTGTATCTTGCAAAAATACTTTAGTGAGATACTTGGGATCTTTATAAAGGCAGGTCGATCGAAAGGTTACTTCAGTAGATTCATATAGCATATCAAAGTTATAATGAGCCACTTTGGCATCTGAGTAAAAAATACCATCCACTTCGTAGTTACCATATATTTTATCATATTTTAGTTTGCCACGCCCCGATGTGTATCTGGCTGAGCCATGTGTTAGGTCAACATTATCATTGTAATACACATTTTTGTAATACTTAATGTTGCTTTCGAGCGAGATGAGGTCAGTTTTTTCTTTTTCTTCCACCTGTAAGCCCTGGGCATTTACCCTAAACGTGTACTGCGAATTATACGCTGATGAAGCAATAATGGCATTCGGGAAGAGTTGTTTTAGCTTTTCAGCCTTTTCTGGATTCGTGTATTTTTTTTGCGCAAATGCGCTTATGTGCATGACCAATAGTGTCAGCATCGCTATGTTCTTAATCATTTGGATGTAGGTGTTATTTTTTTGTTAGATGTAGTACGGGGTAGAATAGATTATGTTACATTTTAATGTGTTGTAATTAGTATGTATACTGCATTACCAAAAAAAAACGGCCACCGATCATTCGGCAGCCGCATATATTAAACAAATAACTATCAGCCAGTGGTTATATTTTCCCATTGACAATCTCCAGTATGTCCTTTTCTTCCTGTATGGCTTTGTCCTCAATTGCTTTACCATCTGCCAATACCTTCTCCACATAGGCTTTATCATCCAGCCCGGCGGCGTTGATTTTCACGTTCAGGTAAGCCCCCATCACGGCAGAACGGGCACATAAGGCGCCCACGCCGGCATCGCTCACAGAGTTGGGATTACCAATTTCAGCCATGGCTCGTATCACTTCAAAACCTTTATAGGCTACTTCCATCACCCGGAAGGGTACCTGGATGGCGTATTTAGTGGCCTCGTCAATGGCTTTTTTGCGGGCTGCCTTCTCCTCCTCATTTGATTTGGGCAAACCAAAGGCATCCATAATCTTATTAAAAGCATGGGTGTCTTCATCTACCAGGTGTAGCAGTTCTTTTTCAACTGCCATACCTTTCTCGGCCCAGTCGCTGAATTCTTCCCAGCGATCGTCCCAGCCGCGTTTGTGTGCCGATAGGTTGGCTACCATGGTGCCCAGGGCAGCACCCAATGAGCCCACATAAGCTGAGATGGAGCCCCCACCCGGCGCAGGCGATTCCGAAGCCGTCTCGTCAGCAAACGCAGTCAGGTTCATGTCGATTAGCTGCTTCTTATCTTCCTTCAGGATGTACTCTATAATTTTCTTGTCCGGATCAAAGGGATATAGCTCGTCCAGTCCCATTGATTTCACTGCAATCTTAATGATCTCACGCTCCGGAATACCCGTTGAGCGCTCTTGTTTACGCAGGAAGTATCTACCGGCATCCAGCATGGCCTGAAGCGGTACTACACCTACCATCTCGGAACCTGTTACCCGGATGCCGCGGGCGTTGGCACGCTCGTACACCGCTTCGTAGGCTTTATGCAAGGATGTAACCGTAATATCGGTCAGGTTCATGGATATTTGTGCCACACCGTATTCTTCAATGTACCAGCCAATGCCTTTCACCGATTTCAGCATGCCGGGAATATTCACAGGATTGCCATTTTCGTCTTTTACAATTTTACCGGTTACCGGATGTCCTTCGCGCTTCACGCGTCCTCGTTCGCGCACATCAAAGGCAATGGCATTGGCACGGCGTGTTGAGGTGGTGTTCAGGTTTACATTATAGGCAATCAGGAAGTTACGGGCGCCTACCGCTGTAACGCCCGATTGAGCCACACTTTCGTTCCACTCAGCAGGACCATAATCCGGCTTCCATTCAGCAGTACCAATACGCTTGGGAATCGCTTCGTATTCGCCTTCGCGGCAGCTCGCCAGATTTTTCCGTTTTTCTTCTTTGGCGGCAAATTCATAGCAGTAGATGGGGATGTTCAATTCTTTGCCAATGCGCTCGGCCAGCTTGTGGGCGTACTGCACCGTTTCTTCCATGGTGATGTTAGCCACGGGTACCAGTGGGCATACATCGGTGGCTCCGAATCGTGGATGGGCGCCTTTATGATGGCGCATGTCAATCAGTTCCTGCGCTTTTTTTACCGCCTGAAAAGCGGCTTCACATACTTCGTTGGGTGTACCCACAAGGGTTACTACGGTGCGGTTGGTGGCTTTCCCCGGATCTACATCGATGAGCTTTACGCCGTCTACCTTCTTAATTTCATCGGTAATTTTGTCGATGATCGTCATGTCGCATCCTTCAGAGAAGTTAGGAACACATTCGATTAATTGTTGCATGGTATTTAGTTTTTCGTTGATTTTATATTTAGTGCGCCGTTCGTTGTGCCAAGTGTATTTTATTTAATTTAGTTGTTAGTTGAGAGGCCAATGTTTCAATAGGTCTTAGCTCTTATGACTTTTATCTTCTTTTATTACTCCGAAGATTGCGGTTCTAAGTCGTGATGTAAAAAGCCGTTAGGCAACAACTATTAGCTGATAACTCCATTTAAAATGGTCGTTTCCACCTTATTTTCGCCGTAGGCATAGGGCAGGTACTCAATGCCCGGAATGGGCTTGGTGATTACCAGGTTGGCTTTTTTGCCAATACAGATAGAGCCCAGTTCTTTATCAACACCCATGGCGTAAGCTGTGTTTTTTGTTACGGCATGAATCACCTCTTCCGGCAGCATACGGTATAAAACGCTGCCCATGGACATTATTAGCTGCATGTTACCCGATGGTGATGAGCCCGGGTTGTAATCGGAGGCCAAAGCCACGGGTAATCCGGCCTCCATCATTTTACGGGCCGGTGCATAGGCCATGTTCAGGAAGAAGGCAGCGCCCGGCAGGATGGTGGGCATGGTGCCCGAATCTTTCAGCGCCCGAATCTCATCCTCACCTGTATATTCCAGATGATCGACCGATAGCGCGCGGTGCTGAACGCCCACTTGTATGCCACCCGAATAATCCAGCTCATTGGCATGTATCTTAGGGCGTAGACCATATTTAGCGGCTGCATTCAATATGCGATCGGTATCCTCTACCGAGAAGAAACCTACATCGCAGAATACATCCACATAATCGGCCAATTGTTCTTTGGCTACAGCTGGTAGCATTTCGTTAATAATCAAATCAACATATTTCTCCTGTTGCCCGCGGTATTCCAGGGGAATGGAGTGTGCACCCAGGAAAGTTGATTTTATGCTTAGTGGGCTGGCTTCTTTCAGACGCTTAATGACCCGCAGCATCTTGAGTTCGCTTTCCAGTGTCAGTCCGTATCCACTTTTAATTTCAACCGCACCGGTGCCCCACTTGATGATTTCCTGTAAGCGAAGCATGGCATCATCGAAGAGCTGCTCCTCACTGGCTGTTTGCATTAGCTTGGCCGAATTAAGGATGCCACCGCCGCGCGCAGCTATCTCTTCGTAACTCAAACCTTTGATTTTATCTACATACTCTACATCGCGGCTTTGGGGATATACCAAATGGGTATGTGAGTCGCACCAGGCGGGCAACACGAGTCTGTCAGTGGCATCAATTACTTCGATGTTGTCAGGTAAGGCTGCCTTATTTAGCTCTGCCATGTTACCGTACGACTCGATTGTTTCACCTTTGATAAGCAGGTAGGCGTTTTTAAGAGATGGTAAATGCGCCATCTGCGCCCCGGCAATAAAGGATTGGTGCTCTTGCTCAACCTGAATAAGTTGTTTTATATTCTTGATTAATAGTTGCTTCATAAGAATTTTATTTTGCTCCATTTCAAGGATTTAAAAGTAGGATAATTGTAGATGGTATGTCTATGATTTTAATCAATTCAGCTTGTACTGAATTGTAGTGCACTAATAACATTTTGCGAGAATGCGTCCTGTGGAGTTGTTGAATGCATTTGGATGAAACGCTTAATAAATATAAGATGGGTAACAGTAAAATTAAAATCCTATTTTTGTGCTTCGTCTAATTTTCTTGATACCTATATCTTGAGTCTAACATCTTAAAGAAATGTTTAAAAAAGTACCGCATACCTACGTTATTATTTTCTCTCTAATTGTATTTGCTGCCATTTTAACCTGGCTGGTTCCGGGCGGTGAATACGTGGAAGAAACCACCGTTGTTAATGGTGTTGAGCAAACACAGTTGGTGTTTAAAACCATTGAAAGTCAGCCACAGACCTGGGAGGTGTTTGCGGCCATGGTAAATGGTTTCGAAAAAGGAGCTGGTATTATTGTTTTTATCCTAATGATTGGCGGAGCCTTCTGGATAATGAATGATTCGAAGGCTGTTGATGTGGGTATTTTTTCCTTTTTGAATTTTGTGAAGCGGCTCGATCACTTTAAGCTTATACGGATGATGGGAGCCAATAACCTGATACTAACGCTTATTATGCTGATGTTCTCGGTATTTGGTGCTGTGTTTGGCATGAGTGAAGAAACCATTGCCTTTATGGTAGTACTGATTCCTCTGGCTATCTCAATGGGCTACGACAGTATCACCGGAGTGGGTATTGTGTATCTGGCGGCTCACCTGGGCTTTGCCGGTGCTGTACTCAATCCATTCACCATAGGCATAGCACAGGGTCTGGCCGATCTGCCGTTGTTCTCTGGCTTTGAATATCGCCTGGTATGCTGGGTGATTATTAACATAGTGGGATTTGCATACATACTAATTTATGCTCGTAAGGTAAAGCGCAATCCCAAGTCATCGCCTGTTTATCATGAGGATGCCTACTGGCGCAATCGAGCAGCAACGCAGCTTGAAGATATTGATAAGGCAACACCGCGCGCTGCCTGGTGGGCCTATGGTCTCACTGCATTGGCCCTTGTTTTGTTTGCGCTGATGCATCAGCAAACTACCCTGAAGATTGGAGGTGGCGAAGGCATTACCTGGCCTGTTATGCCAATTATGGCCGGTATTTTTATCCTTACAGGTTTCCTATCGTTGCGTAAGAAAGTGCATTTTTTTATTCTTAACCTACTGGCCTTTACTATTTTGTTTTTGGTGATTGGGGTGATGGGTTATGCCTGGTATATCACTGAAATAGCGGCCTTGTTCCTTGCCATGGGCATTCTCTCGGGCATAGCCATGGGCAACGATGCCAATCAAATTACCAAACTCTTTCTGGAGGGTGCTAAAGATATTATGTCGGCGGCTCTTGTGGTAGGCCTGGCCGGTGGCATTATTGTCATCCTCGAAGATGGGAAGATTGTACATACCATACTACATGCTCTGGCACAGTCCATGAGTGATTTGGGCAATATCGCCTCGGTAGGTATCATGTATGGTATTCAAACCATGATTAATATTTTTATTCCCAGCGGCTCGGCTAAAGCGGCTCTGACCATGCCCATTATGGCACCTTTCAGTGATTTGATAGGTCTGTCGCGTCAGGCAACTGTTATGGCCTTCCAGTTTGGCGACGGCTTTACCAATATGATAACACCTACTTCGCCGGTTTTGATTGGCGTTTTGGGCGTTGCCAAAGTGCCCTATACCAAATGGTTTAAGTGGGCTGCTCCATTAATTGTTATGCTTATTGTGTTGGGTTTCCTTTTGTTGATACCTACGGTTACCATGACCTTGAATGGTTTTTAATAGCACGTTTTATGGGGTTTAGGTTGACGGCATTATGATTTTTCACTAAACCCCTCTATCTACTTCCAAAAGGGAGTAGAATCAAATTACTTGTGTATTTTTATGTTTTTTATTCCCTTTGCTTGATGAAGGGAACAATCAATACGAATCATTTCAAGTATCTGTTATGTGTAAAACGAAGCCTCAGGAAGTAATTCGCTTTTGCCCGCGATGTGGCAGTAATCAATTTATTGCGCAGGATGGTAAGTCCTTTAAATGTCAAGACTGTTATTTTCATTTTTTTGTTAATTCGGCCTGCGCCGTTGCTGGAATAATCATTAACGAAAAGGGGGAGATGCTGCTGACACGAAGGGCTTTTGACCCGCATGCAGGTATGCTTGATTTGCCCGGTGGTTTCGTTGATCCAGGCGAGCGAGCGGAGGCGGCTTTGGTACGGGAAATTAAGGAGGAGCTGAATCTGGAAGTTATTGACCTGCGTTTTCTGGCTTCCTATCCCAATGAGTATGTGTTCTCGGGATACACGGTATACACTACCGATTTGGGTTTTGTATGCCGCGTGGCTAACTTTGATAATATGCATGCACAGGACGATATCAGTGGCTATGAATTTATTCACCCTGAAGCTATCGATTTTGAGCAGATAAGTGCAGGCTCCATCGCACGTCTGATAGAGACCTATGTGGCCATTGGTGCCCACCATCGAAAAACCCATCGCTAAGGCCAGTCTGTGCACCGGCCTTAGTAACCAGGCTTATGCTTTATATTATCGGAGTTCCCTTGTAAACATTAGACATGGAAACAGGTAGTAGTATGCCTCTGTATTGCACTCTACGCGAGGTGTTTCCCTGCACTGAGGCATTGGCAATCTGTCCGCTGGCATTGCTGTCAAGTCGAATATCGAACGAGCCAAGAGCCGATGTGATATATACTGTGATAAAATAAGTTCCTTTTTTGTCGTTTTTCTTTACCTCGTACTTGCTAACACGTCCACGAACCGATACGCCCCCAACACCATTCTGTCCCATTCCGGTACTAGAACCCAGCTGAACAAAGGCTTCATCGCCTTCAACAGCAATAAAGTTCAAGTTGCTGTTTACATTCACCGAAGCACCTCTTTTGTTTTGTAGTACGTTGGCCTCCAGTACCCATTGTTGTTCGTCTATGGCCACTTCCAGCAGCTTGGATAATTCAGCTGTGCGTTCTGCCTGCTCTTGTTTTTGGAGGGCGCGCCGTTCTTTGCGAGTCATTTTTTCTGTCTGGTTCTCTTGTGCCATACTCAGTAGTGAGAAAGCTACCAACAGGCTGAATAATGCTAGTTTTTTCATGGTGATTTGTTAAAAGTGTTTGTGTTTTAGCTTGTAATGATCAAACTTAATGCCATTTTATTCGATAGCCGATGTTCCATTCAATCACTTCGGCCACCGAAAAGTTGTGAGCCCGGACCAGCAGTCCTGCATACAGGTTGTTTTTAAAGTGGTATTTCAAGCCAAACTTCTGATACATCAGGGGGTTGGCATTCTCTCCCTTGTGGCGTAATACCAGGAAGCCGAGGTAGGAGGCGATGGACAGGCGGTCGATGGCAAATTCATAGGTGCCATATAAACCCAGCATCATTTTATCGGCTGTTTTATCGGCAAATTCCACGGTGGGTTCCAGACTACCGTCTTCCGGATAGGTGATTTTAACATTGGCTTTTTCATCGTAGCTAAGGTCAAAGCCGGCACCAAACTTATTTTTCCAGGTTGTCTGCTTTAAAAATGCGGCCGACAGGTTTACGTAATTGTGCATCACATCGGCTGCTCCCTTGGGATCATCAGGATTGGCAGGCGTGTTGATGTTGTCGTACAGTAGGTTGCTCGATCCGGAGCCCAGTTGAATAGCCACCTCATAGTGCTGTTCGTAGGCCGGTTGGGGTTTTCTAATCAGCAAAGGGCGATCCTTAAAATGATAGCTTAACTCAATTGATGGAGACAGCAGGTTAATGCCGCTGTTGGGTTTTTTGGTACCCCCATTGGAAAAATGAGTAAAGCCGAAGGAGCCCCGCAGGTCAAAGCGCGGGCTAAGATGGTATTCATAGAACATGTTGGCATCGATATACACCGTTCGGTACGAGCCAATGGCAACGTTAAAGGGATTATTATATTTGTCATAAGGCTCCCAGTTGTAGGTTAACCCAAAGCCCAACTCGTAGCCCCACAGGCCGCGTTTGCCTCTTTTTAAGGGGAAGCCCATAAAGCCGTAGAGCGCCGTTGGTTTGCCTAATTCTTTAACATTAAAAAAGTTGGCATTGTAAAAAGCAACACCATAATATGGGAAGTTGAAGATATGGTGCCACTCTTTGCTACCATCGGTTTGTACACCATAGCTAATGGTTAGCGCCTGATAGTAGTCGATGATCTGGTTGGCCTCGTTTTCTCCTTTTACAAAATCATTGGTCTGTAACACCCGGCCTGCATGATACCGTGCAGCTACAGCGTTATAGCGTTTGGGTTTCTTCTTGTTCTTAAGCGAGTCTTCTTTGCTTGTTTGTTGGGCATAGACTGACAAGGTCATGGCCATCAGCAGTAGGGTGAATCGTATTCTCATGAATAGCGTAATGGTTAAAACGTATTTTATGAATCAAAATATAAAATTAAAGTTTTGAAACATGATGTCCATCATGCAACAAAAAAGATGGCCTAAAGTTTATTTTTTCTTGATATTGAAAAGGCCATACATTACCACGGAGGCACCAATGATTAACATTCCTGCCAAGGATGTGATGTTAGGTGTTTCATCGGGTAGCACCAGCCAGCTTAAAGTGGCGCCGAATACCGGAATAATGAATTTATAGATATTCAGATCTGATACCTTAACATGTTCTTTCTGAAGCAGGAAAAACCAGATGGAGAAGGCGGCTGCCGATAAAAAGCTAAGCCATGAGAGGGCGATGTAGTATTCACCCGGAAAAATGAAACCTTTAAAAGGCTCTATCAATAAGGAAACCAGAAACAGCAGAAAACCACCTATCATCATCTGTGCCGCACTGAGAATGATGGGAGAGATCTGCTTATTGTTTTTACTTACAAATACATTGCCCATGCCCGAGGCGATGTTGGCCAGCACCAGCAGTGCCATGCCCAGCAGCTCGCTCCAGCTGCCCGGGCCAGCCAGCCCTTTGGGCAGGGCAATCAAAGCAATGCCGCCAATGCCTGAGGAGATAATCAATAGTTTGCGAAGGCTCATTTTGTCGTTGCTCATCATCCAGTGTGCGGTTAATGCAGCAAATAAAGGTTGCGAGCCAATGATGATGGCCGCCAGTGATCCATCGATCAAATCAACACCTGTGTAAAACAGGGCATATAGAATGAAAGTCTGGAAGAAAGAGATTTTAATAATCAGCCATAGGTTGCTGCTCACAACGCGGTAAAAGCGGGATAAGGATTTAGTGAAGGGTAACAGTAATACACCGGAAAAGAAAAAGCGCAGGCCGGCAAACTGCAAAGGAGTGGTGTATTGAAGGCCAATTTTAATGCCCACAAAGGCGGTTGACCATAACAGGCAGGCCACAATGGCCAATAGTGTGGTTTTAATGGTGTCTTTATGCATGTTTTTTTTGAATAAGATGGCAAAAGTACAAAGTATTTTATAAGAATGAAGGAGGAAGCCTTTATCTTTGCTGCATGCAGTTATGTAATAAGGATGTTCTGTACCAGGACGATTACCTGGTAGCCGTAAATAAACCGGTTGATTTGCCGGTTCATAAGAATGATTTTATGCCCGCCGATGCCGATTACCTCACTAAGCTGGTGGGACAGCTGACAGATAGGCCGGTGTTTCCGGTTCACCGTCTCGATGCCAAAACATCGGGATTAATCGTACTGGCTTTCTCCCGTGAAGTAGCTGCTGCTTTGGCTAAGCAGTTCGAACAGCGTAAAGTGGATAAAAGTTATATGCTTCTTTGTAAAGGCGTACCGGGCGAAGGTGTTTTTACCAACGAGGTACTCATAAAAAAGAAGAAAAAACGACAGGCCGCCCGCACGGCATATAAAACAATTACCACCATTGAAACAGGAATCTCTTATAAGCAGGAAGAGAATGTGGCTATCAGTCTGGTGAAGGCAATGCCTGAGACAGGTCGCTGGCACCAATTGCGGCAGCATTTTGCTTTTAACCGAACAGACATTCTGGGAGATACGCAACACGGTGACTGGACCCTGAATAAAATTATGACGGAACTAAGCGGTGTGAAGCGATTACTGCTGCATGCAGAGAGTCTTACCTTTCAACATCCGGAGAGTAAGGAAAAAATAAGCCTCGCGGCACCATTGCCCGAGGCTTTTGATCTCTTGCTTAAACAATTGGCTGGGTGTCAGTACGTGGCGCCTTAATGCTTTTTTTGCTGCTGCGAGGCGGCTTATACTCATCGAAGCCTTGTCCGTATACTGCCATTACGTTGGCCACTGAAATGAAGGCATCCGGGTCCACTTCTTTAATGATTTGAAACACCATGTGCGACTCTGATTTTTTTACGATGGTGATGATGAATTCGCGATCGCCGGCATAGTAGTAGCCGCGCCCCTTTAGGAAACTGAGACCCCGGTTGATCTGCGATGATAGTTTATGGGCGATTTCCTTAGGTTTTTGTGAGATGATAAGAATCTGAACCGACTGTCGTGAGCCGGTAAGCAGCATGTCGGCGATGTAAGACATTAAGCCGATTACCACAAAGCCAAATACCATGGTTTCCAGTGATTTGAAGACGATGAGTGAGGAGCTGATGATAAATACATCGAGGAACATCATGATGCGTCCCGGGCTAATGTTGTGATTCTTATTGATGATCATGGCAACAATTTCGGTACCGCCCGTGCTACCGCCCTGAACAAATAAAATGCCGATACTGGCCCCTACTAAACCGCCTCCGATAATGGCTGCCATAAAGCGATCGCTAACAATGGGCTCGGTAATGAAATAAGGGAAAACAGTTATAAATAGCGACAGGGTGACCAACGAGTAGATGGTTTTAAAGCCAAAGCCTTTGCCCAGCACCTTCATGGAGAGTAGGATAAGAACGCCGTTGATAGCCAGGTTAGTTGGGCCAACCGGTAAATCAAAAATAAAATAGAGCAAGGAGGAAAGCCCCATTACGCCACCGCCTACAATGTCGCAGGGAATAATAAAGCCGGTCCAGCCCACAGCACTTACCATCAGACCCAGCGTGATGATGGCATAGCTTTTTAATTCTTTAAAGATTTCGATTCGTGTCATTAGTGTTTAACATTAAAAAAGGCGCTTGTCAAACAAGCACCTTTCATTCAATTTATTATCTATTGTCTTTGGTTAAAGTGCTTTTTTATAACAACGTTTTCTTTTATGCTGTATATGGTCAAATGATTTCCACATTTGTATGGCCACATGGTTATTTTCTAGCATACCCGTAGTTTCCACATACTTTACGCCGTCTTCTTTAGCTGTTCTCCATAAGTCATTCATTAGCAGTGCTGCTACTCCCATCTTTTGCAGTTCTGGCTTTACGCCTGTTAGCATCAAATCCATTTCTTTGGGTTTTTTAAGCGCTTTCATCACATGCCACCAGCCAAAGGGCAGCAATTTGCCTTTTGCCTTTTTCATAGCCTGGGACAAAGATGGCAAGGCAATGAGGAAGCCGGCTAACTCATCATCCTTATCCAATATGATTTTGACGTAGCGGGGATTTAAAATGGGGAAATATTTCTTGATATAGAATTGTATCATTTTTTCGGGCAACTGGAAAGTTCCGAACAGCTCCGCAAAAGCCTTATTGAATAGGGCGAAAACTTTCTCTTTATAGGGCTCTAGCTCCTTGGCTGATGTAAAATTCAGCGCCTTAAGGCTGTAGCGGCGGGTAAGCATGTCAGCCACCTTAAAAGCTTTCTCGGGTAGGGCATCAGGAAAGGTAATGCGGAATTCAAGCCAGTCGATCTCCTTTTCGTATCCCAGTGCATCAAAATGATTCTGGTAATAGGCCATGTGGTAATCCGAAGCTACCGAAGGCAACCAGTCGTGTCCTTCAATCAGACAGCCCTGATGGTCAAGGTTAGAGAATCCCAGCGGTCCCTGAACTTCCTTCATGCCCTCTGCCCGCAGCCAATTTTCAACCGTTTCCATCAGCTGACGACTCACCGCTTCATCATCGATAAACTCAGGACGTGTAAAGCGTCCAATGTTCTCACCTTTCTTCTCAATCCATAGTGTATTAATGATGCCGCCGATGCGTCCCACGCATTTGCCGTCTTTATAAGCTACCCAAAGTTTAACCTTGCAAAAATCAAAGGCCGGGTTTTTATCTTCAAGAAGCGCATTAAGTTCCTCCTTCTTGATGGGAGGTACCCAATTGGCTTCGTTTTTATAAAGGATATATGGTAGGTTAACAAAGTCGTTAAGAGTCTTCGTACTGTTGACTTCCTGTATAACTATCCCCATCGTATATTGTATTTTTGTTTAGGATGCGAAGTTAATATTTTAATTCCGGTTATTCTTGATATTTTTCTATAATAGAAACCTAAATCCTTTTCATGCTTCGTGAGTGTTGAATTCTAATTATTAGTAACTTGAGTAGTGTACTGGAGATGGTTAAGGGGATTTTTTTTAGGTAGAGGTCGGTGTTTTTGCTTAAAATGTATCAACTTTGTGTGTTGTTTGAATCGCAAGTATGTTGAATTATCGATTTATAGGAAAAGTATTGGGGCATATTTTAGTGGCGCTGAGTATGTTTATGTTGGTTTGTGCCGGCGTGGCTTTTTATTATCAGGAGAATGATCTGAATGCGCACCTGCTGTCAGCACTGATCTGCCTGCTGTTAGGGGGCATGGCTTCATGGCTTTGGCGTAATAGTGGTCATGAGCTGGGGCGGCGCGAGGGTTTCATTATTGTTACCATTGTGTGGGTTATTATGTCGGTATTTGGTAGCCTGCCCTATCTAATCAGTGGTACAATACCGGGGTTTACCAACGCCTTTTTCGAAACCATATCGGGTTTCACCACAACAGGAGCCTCCGTTGTAGCCGATATTGAAGCACTGCCTCATGGCATTCTGTTTTGGCGTAGTACTACACACCTAATTGGCGGAATGGGTATTGTGGTATTGGCTGTTGCTATACTACCGTATTTTGGTTTTGGCGGTATGTCTTTGTACAATGCCGAGGCGGCCGGCATTAGCAATGAAAAGTTACATCCGCGCATGAAACAAACTGCCAATATTTTGTGGCGCATTTATTTGGTTCTTATACTTTTGGAGACCGTTTTTCTGGTGGCGGGTGACATGCCGCTTTTTGATGCTCTGTGTCATAGTTTCGCCACCATCGCTTCGGGTGGTTTTTCAACACAAAATGATAGTATTGCCGGATATTCGCCATACATCCAATATGTCATCATACTTTTTATGATATTTGCCGGTACTAACTTTGCACTTTTCTATTTTGTGTGGAAGGGTAAGGTCAATAAGTTATTTTCGAATCGCGAGTTTAGGGTCTATTTAGTTGTTATTGCTGTGGTTAGTGCCATCGTGTCTATCACGCTGGTGTTTCTCGATCATCATAACTGGGAGTCATCTGTTCGTGTTGCTTTTTTTCAGGTGGTTAGCCTGGTAACAAGTACTGGTTTTGCAACGGCCGATTACACGGCCTGGCACCCTTATTTAACGTATTTAATGTTCCTCTTGCTGTTCAGCGGAGCCTGTGCAGGAAGTACGTCGGGCGGCATTAAAATTATGCGTCACTCCATTCTTTTTCGCAATACGATACTCGAATTTAAGCGCATGGTGCATCCTCATGCTGTTATACCTTTGAAGGTTCAGGATCGTACGGTGGCGCCCGATATTGTGTATAAAGTAATGGCTTTTGTAATTCTTTATCTGACAATTTTTTCAATGGGTACCTTTGTTTTAACCTTTCTGGGTATGGACATGGATTCAGCCATGGGGGCAGCCGCCACCACCATGGGAGGTATTGGTCCGGGCATTGGTTCGGTAGGTCCTGTTGACAATTTTTCAGCAGTGCCCGAAGCCGGCAAGTGGGTGCTTTCCTCATTAATGCTTTTGGGGCGCCTTGAGCTGTTTACTGTCCTGATCCTGTTTTCACCCGGCTTTTGGAAGAATATTTAGAACAAAAGCAGTAAATTGAATGAAAAAGTAACATCTTTGCCCCGCTAATTATTTCGTCAGATATAAAATGCTCAATTCAAGATTTATCATATTGGTACTCGGCTTATTATTGGTTGTCGAGGGTGTTTTTATGTTGTTATCGGCTGGTGTGGCGTTGTTGTATGGTGAGTATGATTTGCCTTATCATCTTACTTCATCGGCAGTGTGTATTGGTGTGGGAGGACTCATTAGCTTAATGCTGCGCAAAGCCCCCAAGAATATTGGTATGCGCGAAGGTTATCTTATTGTGGCGCTTGTGTGGGTTGTATTTTCCTTCTTCGGACTATTACCTTTCTATCTCAGTGGTGCTATCCCTTCTTTTACCGATGCTTTTTTCGAGACCATATCGGGTTTTACAACCACGGGCAGTAGTATCCTTAATGATATTGAGGCCTTACCGCATGGTCTTTTATTTTGGCGCAGCCTGATTCAATGGCTGGGAGGAATGGGTATCATTGTGTTGTCGCTGGCTATACTTCCTGTATTAGGTGTGGGGGGCATGCAAATGTTTATTGCTGAAGTGCCCGGTCCGGCACCGGATAAGTTACACCCTCGGATTACTGAAACGGCTAAGCGCCTCTATGGAATTTATGTGTTGTTCACTTTAGCAGAGGCTATTTTATTGGTTATTGGAGGCATGACACCTTTCGACGCCATCTGCCATTCTTTTACTACTATGGCAACGGGTGGCTATTCGACCAAGCAGGCGAGTGTGGCCTATTTTGCTTCGCCTTATATACAGTATATTATTATCCTGTTTATGTTTATTGCAGGGGCCAACTTTACCATGTCTTACAGTGCTTTGCGTGGTAAATTTATGAAGATTGTCAGGGATGAGGAGTTGCAGGCCTATACGGGTATTATAATTGGTGTTAGTGCGCTTGTGGCAACTGTTTTGTATTTTACCGGGAGTGCATCTTTTGTTGAGCAGGCCTGGCGCGATGGTTTGTTTCAGGTGGTTTCCATCATTACCACTACGGGTTATGCAACCGCCGACTATTTGGTGTGGGCACCTTTCTTAAGTGTCATTATTTTCCTGCTTATGTTTACAGGGGGCTCTGCTGGGTCCACGGGAGGAGGTATAAAAATTGTTCGTATCGTGCTGCTTATGAAGAATAGCTTCTTTGAGTTGAAGCGTTTGGTGCACCCTAATGCTGTTATTCCTGTTAGGTATAATAATCGCGCTGTTAGCCAGGGTATCATCACTAATGTGCTGGCTTTTATCGTTATTTACATGATGACGGTGGGTATATCCATGATTATTATGAGCATTATGGGTTTCGATCTGGATACAGCGCTGGGGGCAGTAGCTACCTCCATTGGAAATATTGGGCCCGGATTGGGTGATGTGGGGCCGGCACTTAACTTCTATGAGGTACCGGCTTTTGGTAAGTGGTTTCTGTCCTTTCTTATGCTGATTGGTCGCCTTGAACTCTTCACTGTTATCCTGCTGTTCTCGCCTTACTTCTGGAAAGGTTAAGGCTGGAGGAGTTGACTTCAATCCCCAACTTATCCTGTACCGTCGTGTAGGATCGTATCTTTACAGCGTTATGGAAATGAAAGATGCGATCCTGAAAATCTATGCTTAATATTATCTCCGGAACTATTTCTTTAAAGTTCTATTTCGCCCTTTCCGTATCTCGTAATCTCCAGCTCATTACCGGTGCAGTCAACGATAGTAGATGGTTCGTTATCGCCGTAGCCACCATCGATTACCGCATCAACCTGATCGCCAAATTTTTCATAGATCAGCTCCGGATCTGTGGTGTACTCCAGTATATCATCCTCGTCTCTTACAGAAGTAGACAGGATGGGGTTGCCCAGTTCTTTAACGAGGGCACGCACAATTGAATTATCAGGCACGCGAATACCGATGGTTTTCTTATTGTTTTTAAACAGTTTGGGCACATTGCTATTGGCCGGTAGGATAAAAGTAAAAGGACCGGGCAGATGCTTTTTCATCAGCTTAAACACATGATTATTCAGGGGCTTGGTAAAATCTGATATATGACTCAGATCGTGACAGATAAAGCTGAGGTTTGCCTTTTTTAGGTTGATACCTTTGAGGCGGGCTACTTTTTCAACCGCCCTGGCATTATTAATATCGCAGCCAATACCATAAATAGTGTCGGTAGGGTAGATGACCAAGCCTCCCTGACGCAGTATGTCCGCTATTCTACTTATCTCCTTTTCGTTGGGATTCTCGGGATAAATTTTAACTAACATGAGATTTTAAATTAATGAGATACTAAAAATAGCAAATATACAGGCATAAAAAAAGGTTCTGCTATTTCTAACAGAACCTTTTGTGGGGAGAGCAGGATTCGAACCTACGAAGACATAAGTCAGCGGAGTTACAGTCCGCCCCAGTTGGCCACTTTGGTATCTCCCCAACTGAAAACTTTCAATAAAAAAGCCACTCCTGAGAATGGCCTTGAGCGAAAGACGGGGCTCAAACCCGCGACCCTCAGCTTGGAAGGCTGATGCTCTATCAACTGAGCTACTTTCGCAATAAATAAAAATATTGAGCCTGTGGAGGGACTCGAACCCCCGACCTGCTGATTACAAATCAGCTGCTCTAGCCAGCTGAGCTACACAGGCAATTTGGTGGGGAGAGCAGGATTCGAACCTACGAAGACATAAGTCAGCGGAGTTACAGTCCGCCCCAGTTGGCCACTTTGGTATCTCCCCATCAATCACTTCAATATTTCTTATTCTTTCTCACAACTCGTTTGTTGTTGAGAGCCTGTGGAGGGACTCGAACCCCCGACCTGCTGATTACAAATCAGCTGCTCTAGCCAGCTGAGCTACACAGGCGGGTGGGTAAGCTACCCATATCGCACTGCTACAACCGTTTACCCTTGCTGCCGCCAGGCCCTGGGGGAGTTCAACAGGAGCTAGTCGTATGGGACTTACCCGTGTTTGTTTCTTGATTGCGGATGCAAAAGTAGGGCAATTTTTTATCCCTGCAAATATTCAGCACTACTTTTTTTGACTGAAATAGCTAAAGTGGTGAAAATGAAAAACAAAATTTTCGTTTTTTTTTCCTCGAACCCGTCCAGAAAGAAATAGGGACAGAATTCATCGTGTTTAAAAGGTAATTTGTATTTTAGATGGCGATAACTTAAAATCTTAATTATGGAAACTCAAAAACCATCCGTTGTTAAAAATGCCATGACCTATGGTTTGTACCTTGGGGTAGTATCAATTGTTTTTACGCTGATTATTTATTTGGCCGGTTTGCTTGGCAACAAAGCCATCGGCTGGCTGTCTGTTGCCATCAGTATTGGTGTTTTGGCATGGGCGATGATTAATTTTCGGGATAAGCAGAATGGAGGCTACTTGCGTTACGGTCAGGGCGTTGGATTGGGCACTTTAACCATGTTCTTCGGGGGTGTTATCTCCGGAGTATTTACTTTCATCCTTTATAAATTTATCGATCCGGGCATTGTTGAACAACTGGTAGCACAGGCTATGGAAGAGGCTATGGCACAAGGAACGCCCGATGCTCAGCTGGAAATGGCCGAAAAGATGATTCGTATGTTTACCAGTCCTAATGCCATTTTAATAATGAGCATTGTTGGAAGTCCTTTTATGGGCGCGATTATTTCTCTTATCTTAGCCGCTATATTTAAAAAGGAGCCACAAATGTTTGATGGTTCACAAATTGAAGAAGCCTAATATGGATTTATCAATCGTCGTTCCCTTATATAACGAAGAAGAGTCAATAAAAGAATTATATGATTGGATTCAGCGGGTGGTGAGCCCGCTGAACTGGTCTTATGAAGTCATCTTTGTAGATGACGGCAGTACCGATACTTCATGGACTGTGATAGAAGAGCTGAAAAGGGAGGCTGCTCCGGTTAAGGGAATCCGATTCCGTCGTAACTATGGTAAGTCAGCCGGCTTATATTGCGGCTTTGAAGCTGCACAAGGTGACGTGGTGATAACCATGGATGCCGACCTTCAGGATAGCCCGGATGAAATACCCGAACTGACTCGTATGGTGAAGGAGGAAGGATACGACATTGTGAGTGGCTGGAAAAAGAAACGCTACGATCCCATTGGTAAAACATTACCCAGTAAGCTGTTTAACCGTACGGTGCGCATGGTGTCGGGTATCAAGCTGCACGATTTCAATTGCGGGCTGAAAGCTTACCGTAATGAGGTGGTGAAAAATATTGAGGTGTATGGCGAGATGCATCGTTATATACCACTTATTGCCAAGCAGGCCGGTTTTAAGCGAATCGGCGAAAAAGTGGTGCAACATCAGGAACGTAAGTACGGAGTGTCTAAGTTCGGTATCGAACGCACCATAAAAGGTTTTTTGGATTTATTGTCGGTTACTTTTATTGCTAAGTTTGGCAAGCGTCCCATGCATCTTTTTGGCGCCTTGGGTACCTTAATGTTTGCCGTAGGTTTCCTTACTGCATTGGGCTTGGGTGCCAGTAAACTATGGTACGTGTATCATAATGTGGCAGCACGTTTACTAACCGATAGTCCTTATTTCTATATTTCTTTGGTGAGTATGGTTATCGGTACACAGCTTTTCCTGGCCGGTTTCCTGGCCGAGATGGTGGCACGTAACGGTCATGAGCGAAATAATTATCATATCTCACAACGTATCGATTAATGGATTTTTACAGCACAATAGTAAGCGCTTACGACACTATTTTTCCGCTTAACCCAAAGCAATTATCGTTTGTGCATGAAGGCTTGGGCCATTGCTTGAACGGCAAACGTATTTTAGATGTGGGCTGCGGCACTGGCTCTTTATCCATCGCCTTGGCGCGCAGGAGTGCAAAGGTTAGGGCTTTTGACTACGACAGTGCCATGGTGGACAAAGCGGAAGAAAAGCGTCCTCAGGCACTCGATTTGCAGTTTCAACAGGGTGATATGAAGCAGGTGGGTGAGTATTTTAAGCCTATGCTGTTTGATGCTATTTTGTGCTTTGGCAATACCCTGGCGCACCTGGATGCAATGGAGGATGTGGAGTCGATGATACAGCAATCGGCTGCCCGCATTAAAGAAGGTGGCAAGCTTATGTTACAGGTGGTTAACTATGATCGTGTTATTTGCGATCGGGTAGAGGCCTTACCCAGTATAGAGGCTGGTAACTGCATGTTTGTGCGTAATTATTCGCATCGTTCTGATGGTAAAATCGATTTCTCAACCGTATTGAAGACTCCTGCAGGGGAAGTTAAAAATTCGGTTTCCTTATTGGTGCTTAAAAAGCAGCCGCTGGAGGCCATTCTCCAGAAGTATTTTTCAAGTGTACATTGTTTTGGTGGTTTCGACCGCTCAGAATGGAAGCCATCAACCTTTCATTTGGTGGTGGAGGCGGTGAAGTAGTTGGAATGCACTCTTGCATATCGAAGAAATGATAAGTGAAAAGTTCAATGTTCTAATGTAGTCGGTGTTAAATTGTTTGATTAATTAATGTTAATCATCATTCAATCAAACACCAAAATCTATAAATGGAAAAACAATTATTGCTTGCAACACTAACATTAGCAACAAGTATTATTCAGGTTAGCGGTCAAAAAGATGATAAGTTATCAATCGGAATTCGCCTTACAACGCCCTAATGCAGTCCGATTTGAGCATCTCAGCCACTATCTTATCTATTGGGAATGTGAATTCTTCGGAATTTAGATGCCTTATGGGCATCCAGCGAAACGACTGGGCTCCATCCACGGCAGGAATATCATTACTATGGTGGCTTGTTTGGATAGGCTCTGTAGTGTTCGTTTTTACCCGGTAGTAGATGCTCATTAGCTGTGTGTTTTCAAAGGAAATAGCTGCCTGAAAGTAGTCGGTGGTATAAAAATGACTTTCAACCTCAATAGGTAGCCCCAGCTCTTCCATAAATTCACGCTTGAGGCAGTCGATCGTCCCTTCTCCAAATTCTAAACCACCGCCCGGAAATTTGGTCATGAGCATGCCTATTCGGTACTCATCGGTGATCAGGACTTCCTGCTGTTCGTTAATCAGCAGTCCATAAACGCGAATATTGAATTGCTTGGGAGTGTCCATAGTACAAAAAAACACCGGGCCTTTCGTTTGTAAACCGCGAGCAAGGATTTGCTTTTTTGGCCCGGTGGGTTAAACTAATTCGATATGAGTATCTACAAATTTAATAATTTCATTGATTTGTGAGGGGTGAAACCAGTTTATTTCCTTATCTCGCCGGAACCAAGATAGCTGTCGTTTGGCATAGCGGCGTGAGTTACGTTTGATCAGCTCAATGGCCTTATCGGCATCATATTCACCATCCCAGTGGGCAAATATTTCTTTGTAGCCTACAGTGTTCAGGGCGTTAATATGCTTTAGGTGGTAAAAGGCTTTGGCCTCATCAAAAAGTCCTTCTTTCACCATGCAGTCAACGCGCTGGTTAATGCGTTCATACAGTGCTTCACGATCCATATCGAGTCCTATTTTCAGGATATGAAAGGGGCGTTTGCGCGCTGTATTGGTACGTAGGCTGCTGTAGGGCTGCCCTGTCATTAGGCATACTTCAAGGGCATGCATCACGCGTTTGTGGTTTTTAAGATCCACCTGATCGTAAAATACCGGATCCAGCATCTTAAGTTGCCGGCGTATGGCATCGAGTCCTTCTTTATTATAGAGGTCCATTACTTCCTGCCTAAGTTCAGGGTCGATGGTGGGTAATTCATCAATTCCCTTGCAAACAGCATCAACATACATCATGGAGCCACCTGTCATAATCACCTGATTTTGGTGGGTAAACAGTTCCTTCAGTAATTTCAGCACATCCTGCTCAAATTGATAGGCATTGTAATAGTCATTAACAGAATGGGTGGCCACCAGGTGGTGTTTAATGGCTGCACGTTGCTCAGCAGTGGGGGCAGCGGTGCCTATTTTTAGCTCCTTAAATATTTGTCGGCTATCCGACGATATGATGTCGGTTTTTAGGTGTTTGGCCAGGGTCAGGCACAGTTCTGTTTTACCAATGCCGGTGGGGCCCACTATAACAATAAGCGTATTTGTCATTTTACTGTTTTAGTATTGGTCGGCGTAGTCGTCCAGGTTCAAATCCGTATCCAGATCCTCAAAATTCATTGAATCCAGCGAGCCGTCAAACTCATCGCCAAACAGGTCTTCATCTGCCATGCCGGTGTCATCCGACAAATCTGCCATTTTTATTTGCTCAGGTGCCTCGCCTTCGTTTCGGTAGCAATTGGCTTTTTTAAGTGTGCCCTCTGCCATCTCAATCACCTCCATGAAAAAGGCTCGTTCCGAGAAGAAGTCGAAAACATAGAGCAAACGCTGCCCTTCTTCAAACAGAAAATCAGATATTAAGGTGTCCTGCATCACCTTTAAGGATTCATTGGCTCCCTCGCTCATGTCAAACAGGGTGATTTCCGTTTCCTTGTTCCACTCATTATCAGTAGTGAAGAAGGAAGCCATCTGCGTGGCATCGTAATCGTTGGTATGTTGAATGCAGGTGTGTAAATCAGCGAAGCTTGCCGTATCGTCAATAGCAATCTCCTCAACGAAACTTTCAACCTCGTTCGACAATACCCTCAAGTAAATAATCATTGCGCTTGCATTTTTTGTTGCTTGGTCAGATTGGCAAAAGTATTAAAAATAACAGTTACGGAGTGTGTTTTGTTATCACAAAGGGCTAAACATTGACTATTAAAAGTTGTTATAGTAGTAAAAAATACAAATTATGATGGAACGATTTATTTTTATATTGATTGGCCTGATTGTGGGTGCAGCCATCACTTTTTTCATTATTAGATCCATGGCACCCAAAATGATGCTCGTGGAGAGCGAAAGCAAATACAGTTTTGAGGAAACTTTACAGCGTTTGCAGCAGGCCATTGACCAAAAGGGATGGAAGACACCGGCTGTACACGACCTTCAGGCTACGCTGGCCAAGTTCGACTACGATGTGCGAAAAGTAAAAGTGATGGCGGTCTGTCAGCCTGATATAGCCCAGAAGATACTGAGTCGTGATGATGAGCGCATTGCTTCCTCACTGATGCCTTGCCGTATCTCCGTATATGAGAAAAGTGATGGTAAAGTGTATGTATCTCGCCTCAATAGCATAAAGATGGGCAGTCTTTTTGGCGGCGTTATTGAAGAGGCAATGGATATTGCCGGTCATCAAAGTGAAATGATTATCCAAACTGTCGTAAAAGACAAAAAAGCGTAATATGCATAAATTAATTGGTGCATCACTTTTAGTGGTGGGCTTGGTGGCTTGTGGGCCTTCAGGAAACAAGAAAAGTGCGGAGAAACAGGCATCGAACCCTGTTGAGACCCCAATAACCCTGGATGAGCATCCCGGAAAGCAAGCCTACCTGCGGCATTGTATGGCATGTCATCAGCGTAATGCAAACGGATTGCCCGGCATGTATCCGCCATTGGCGAATAATAAGATGGTATCCGGCGATCCTTCGCCACTGATTGATATAGTGTTAAATGGCATGAGTGGTGAGATTGAGGTGAACGGTCAGAAATATAATGGGGTGATGGCCAGCTATCGTAATTTATCGGATCAGGAAATTGCCGATATACTTAATTACTTGCGCACAGGTTTTGGTAATGAAGGTGCTGAAATTGTGGCTTCTGATGTAAAGGCGCTGCGCTAAGGTACTCAATTACAACAATTTGTAATTATTCGCCTGGAAGTGATAACGCATTATCCGGGATCTTGCATTTAAACGATCATTCACCTAACGCTATTGGGTTCCGTTTTTGATATAAATTTATCCTCTTCTGAATATTAGCAGGGATGCAGTTGGGCAGGAGGCTTGTTAAAGCAACAAAGCGTTTGTTTTATCGCGAGCAATTCTGAATATATGAATTAGCAGATGGTTAATTTTAGCTACTTTTGCCTTACTATGCCACCTTCAGCAATAGGAGGTGGTGTAATGTAAACGTTAGATAAATCATTCGAAACCTCAATCACGACAAAACGAAGGAATGCGAGTACAAATCTTTTTTTTATGGGTGTTATGCGGCCTTTGTAATCAGGTAATGGCGCAGGAGGAAGTAGTCATTGATACGCTGGATGCTAGTTTGGTGGAACAGGCGGCTTCGCTTGTAGAGGATGTGATTGATTTTGTCACCATTGAGAAGGGACGCACTACTCTTTCCTTGTATCCGATGGCTGGTTTTTCGCCACGCACAGGGTTTATCATTGGCGTAATGCCGGTATGGCGTATTCGTCCCCGACTGAATGAGTCCTCTGATTTTTATCGACCCACCACCATTGCGCCTTCAGCTAAAATTTCTACCAAGGGGATGTATGAATTTGACTTTGATGTTCAGGCCTTCACGGCTAATCGTTGGATGTTTATCTCAAAGTTTCAATACATGTTTCTTCCTGATGAGTTTTATGGCATTGGTAATCAGCAGAAAGATCCGCCTTTTTCGCGCTATGATATTAACCGAATAGCTTTTAAAACCGATGTACTAAAAGGCATTAGCGCCAGTTGGTTTCTGGGGCTTCGACTCGATGTTAATTATGATGATTTTACCGATGTGGAGGGAGAGCTTCTCAATCCCTCAATACCCGGTTTTGGTGGAGGATGGGCCAATGGTATAGGGCCGGCTTTGGCTTACGATAATCGCGATGATCAGCTATACCCCACCAAAGGTTGGTTCGTTATGTGCTCATCGGCTATTTATGATGGTTTTATGGGTAGTGATTACGCCTTCACAAGTACCAGTTTGGATGTTCGTAAGTTTGTGTCTTTGCATGCGGATGTTTCCATTTTGGGTTTTCAGGCTATGGTGAATGCTACCACAGGCGATGTACCTTTTTACAAGCTGTCATCTATTGGCGGAAACCGTATGCTACGCGGCATAGCCCATCCTTATCGTTATATGGATAGGCATTCGTGGTTTGTGCAAGCTGAGTGGCGGCGTCATATTTGGTGGCGCCTGGGTACAGCACTGTTTACAGGAACGGGGAAAGTGATGCCTGAATTTATGCAGACTCCTTTTTCGGATTTACATTGGGTAGCCGGTGCCGGCGTTCGCTTTAAGGTGCTGCCCGATGAGGGACTGAACTTTCGTGTTGATTTTGGCGTATCTAACCACGGTGACAACGGTGTGTATTTCACATTGCGTGAGGCTTTCTAGTGGAGCGTTCATAATGTTTTCCGGAACGGTTCCCTATCACAATACACTTGTACAGAATCGTTCCGTAAAAGCCTTATAAATATGGTTCTTTCAAAACTTACTACTTGACATTTATTCTCCAGCCGGACACTTGGATGCGAGCGGTGCTTTACAGTTTTGGGACCTCTATTGGATTCAAAGAGCCTGTATTTTTGTTTTGGTGCATGAACAAAAAGGATGGTCAACGTATTTTATTTATATCATAACAAAGCATTGACAATAAACCATAATCAGAATGATGAAAATTGCTAAGAATGTAAATGAGTTAATCGGTAATACCCCCTTGGTTCGCATTAACCGCCTAAGTGAAGATGCTCATGCCGAAGTGTTGGCCAAGCTTGAGTTTTTTAATCCGGCCGGCTCGGTCAAGGATCGTATTGCCTATTCCATGATTAATGATGCGGAACAGAAGGGCTTGTTGACTAAAGATACGGTTATTGTGGAGCCCACAAGCGGAAATACAGGGGTTGGATTGGCCTTTGTAGCAGCCGTTAAAGGCTATCGAATAATACTGTGCATGCCTGAAAGTATGAGTATGGAACGGCGTAAACTGTTGATTAAGTTTGGTGCTGAGCTGGTGCTTACACCGGCTGAGAAGGGAATGAAGGGAGCCATTGAACAGGCTGAGCAGATTGCTGCCGAGCTACCCAAGTCATTTATTCCCCAGCAGTTTAACAACGCTGCTAATCCTGCTATTCACCGATGCACAACGGCCGAAGAGGTGTGGGAAGCTACCGGTGGTGAAGTGGATATTTTTGTGGCGGGTGTGGGTACAGGAGGTACGATAACCGGCGTGGGAGAGGTCTTGAAAGAGCGTAATCCAGCTATAAAAATCGTTGCTGTTGAGCCGGAAGCATCACCGGTTTTGTCGGGTGGTCAGCCCGGGCCGCATAAGATACAAGGTATTGGTGCCGGTTTTATTCCCGGAGTATTAAATACCAGTGTGTTGGATGAAGTGATTAAAGTACCTAACGAAGCCGCCATTGAAACGGCACTTAAGGCGGCGCGGAAAGAGGGCATTTTATGTGGTTATTCATCCGGTGCTGCTTTATATGCTGCTCTTTTACTAGCTAAGCGTCCTGAAAATAAAGGGAAACGTATTGTAGTGATATTGCCCGATACGGGAGAGCGTTATCTTAGTACTTTTAATATTGATTAAAACCGATCTTTGGTTTTTATTCTGTGGCTTTAATCCACAATAGGTTTACTTAGCGCACTTTGGAAAAGCTTTAGATTTTAGTAGCCAACAGAGGTAGTCTAAAATTTAAGCTTTTCTAAGGTGCGTGGTTTTGATTCTAAAAGTTGTATTTAAACCTCAGATAGCCCGAATGAATACCTTGGCGCTTGATCTCATTGGTGAGGCTATCGGGAAAATAGCCGTTGAAAAACTGCCAGTAAACTGATGCACTGAAATTATCGGCTACGCTATAGGTCCAGGTGGGCCCCAGGAAAATACCTTTAATATCGGGATGCGGATACCAGATGCCTGCCAGCGAAAAGGAGGAGAGGGGACTTGCCTGAAACAGTACACTTCCGAGCAGCTGAAAGGGTGAAGTAGCCAGATCTTTAACAGATTGGGGCGGAGCATAGGCATCGTAGAATATAATCTCCTTGTCTTTGGGAAGTTTAGCCAGCATCACCTCGCCCTGGATGGTCCATTTTGAATTTAATGAATAGTCCATCCCGGTAGATAGCATTACGACACCTGAGGTATCGGCAAAGTTTTCAAAGGGTTGGTACCAGGCTAATTCACCACGCCAGCTGGCATCTTTAACATAGCCCGACCATCCGAACCCTAGAGCCAGATCATGACTCAGCAAAGTGCCGCCAATAAACTGAAAATCATAATTCCAGATGTTGGCATTCCATTTCAGGGCGGCAGATACATGCGATGCACTGTCGATATTGGCCACCAGTTCGATGGATGAAGCTGCCCCCGTGTAATACATGGCACGGATGGCATCTGTACCCGGTTTTTCCTCATAATCAAAATCAAAGTACGAGTAGGTATTAAACAGGTCGTTGGGATTGAAGGCAAAGGTCTTTCCCCAGTTGATGCGTTGTTTACCAACCGTGATATCCAGGTTGCCGGATGAGTATTGGGCATATAAGCGATCGAAAGCCAGATTAAGGATATAACTGTTGCCCACAGCCACATTCCGGGCCGGGTTAAAAAAGTTACCATTCTTCTCATAGCTGTCTTCCAATTGACCGGTCCAATCCAACCGTACCTGGTCGCCTATGATCAGACGGTTGCGCATCTGGGTCGAGAGGGTTAAGTGTTCATTGACATACCAGGACAAGTTTAAGCGGTTTTGAAAGTAGATATTGGTATTGTATAGATGTTTGTCGTCTTTTGTCAGAAAATCAAGGCTGTCGGGCACTTCAAAAGGCATGTCTGAGATCGAAACTGACTGCATGTTGACCAGGTAGCCGTTTATAGTCAGCTTCTTGCCGGCATCTGCATATTGGGCCGATACAATTAAGTGTAAGCTGACTAATGCAAAAGCGATAATGATCGTTTTAAGTTGAATCATTGAATTAATTTATCCTTTGCGTTCGTCTTTAATGATTTTACCATCTTCTAGCTGGATGACTCGCCGTGCTTTATTGACCACCCTGGCATCGTGGGTGCTGAATATAAAGGTGATGTTTTCTTCGCGATTCAGTTTTTCCATGATGTCGAGTAATGTCTCGGTAGAGGTTGAATCGAGGTTGGCAGTTGGTTCATCGGCCAGCACAAACTTAGGTTTGGATGCCAGTGCACGCGCTACAGCCACCCGTTGCTGCTGACCGCCCGAAAGCCTTGATGGCCTGCTGTCAATGCGCTCACCCAGTCCAACTTCAGTCAGCAGATCAATGGCCCTTTTCTCCCGTTCTTCCTTCGGTTTCCCTTGCAGCTGCATGATAAACTCCACGTTTTCTTTGGCTGTCAACACCGGAATCAGGTTATAAGCCTGAAACACGAATCCGATGTTATGCAGGCGAAAATCGATGAGTTCTGTTGACTTAAGGTCATTTACCATGGTATCGCCAATACGGATCGTTCCTTCGGTGGGTTGATCCAAGCCACCCAGCATGTTTAAAAAGGTGGTTTTCCCGCATCCCGAAGGACCAACAATAGCTGTAAATTCGCCTTCCTGTATCTCCAGATCGATGCCTTGAACGGCATGTACTTTTACCTCTGAATCGTTATATATCTTGGTCAGTTGTTTTACTTCAATGACATTCATGATCTTGATTTTTTGATGTTACTAGCTACTATTACATATCGATGCGGAGGGCTTCAGCCGGTTTCAGTTTTAAGGCTTTCAGAGCCGGGTAAACAGCGGCCAGCATACCTGTGACAAAAACCATCACAACCACATCCACCACATTCTTGATTTTAAGCACGGGGTAAACAATGGAGTCGTAGCCCATGGCACCAAAGCCTTCGGATACAATTGAAATATCGATTCCTGAGCTCGCCGTGGCAACTGTTACAACGATTCCAATAATGATACCTACAACACCGCCAATCAGTGATAAAAATACGGTTTCAATCATGATCATCTTAAAAACACGCGATTTATTCATGCCGATTGACATGAGCATCCCCAGCTCTTTGGTGCGTTCGAGTACGGCCATCAGCATGGTATTAACAATGCCAAAGGTTAGCGCCAGCAGGATGATGATCATGAAGATATACATCGAGATATCCAGACTCGATTCCAGCATGGATACCTCGGGCATGATTTCGCGCCACTCTTTAATATCCAATTGCGCATAGTCTGATTTCAGATCAGACAGAATATACGGAACATCATCGGAATGATTCAGGAGCACCGCTATTTCGTGCCCGGCATTACTGTCGGCACCGTATAGTGCGGTCAGGTCTTCCGAACGCACGAACGCATTGGTATTATCATACATATTGTTGGATGTCTGATAAATGCCGGCCACCCTGAAGGAGGCCCCCGAGATGTAACCTGCAGCATCGGCAAAGGTAATCACCACCTTGGAGCGAACTTTCAGCTTCAGTTTATCGGCCAGCTTTTGTCCAATCACTACCGGGTTACGTTTGATGCCTGCAAAGTAGGCACCATCAATAATCTTCGTGTACAGGTTAGTGACCTGAGATTCTTTGTCCGGATTTACACCCATCACTTTAATTCCGGCAGAGGTGGTTGGCGACTGAATCATACCCTGCACAATAAAACGAGCGCAGGCTGCCTTAACGGAGTCTCTGGCGGTTATGCTATTAGCCAGGTTGATGGCGTTGGGCATATAGTTTTTTTCATCAGGCTCTTCGAGGTAGCCTTTCTGATGAAGCTGGATATGTGAAGCTTCGGTTGATATGGCCGAATTGATACGCTGAATGGCCATGCCATTATAAAAGGCATAATTAAACACACCTGTAAATATGCCCAAAGCGATGGCTAACAGGATAACCAGGCTCCTGGTTTTGCTTCGCCATACGTTACGCCATGAGATTGAAAGTATCATGATTTAAGTTTTTATCGTTATGTTATGCTCTAAGTGCTTTGGTTACCTGTAAGCGTTTAATCTTGCTGATGGGGTAGATAGACACCAAAAGGGTGATGCCGAAAACAATCAGAATCTGTCCCCAGAAAATCATAGGATCGTTACCAAAATAGATAGCTGGCTCCATGCCGAATTGTTCATATACATCAGCCACTTCGCCGGTTAATGGGATAGGGTTGTTCACCATCCACCAAACCAGCGGTACACTGATGGCAAATCCGGAAGCTACGCCCACTACGCCAATAAGCATGGTTTCGTAGAACAGTACTTTGGCCAATTTTAACTTATTCATGCCCACAGCCACCATGACGCCCAGTTCCTTACGTCGCTCGGCAATCATCATAATGACAGTAGAAAATACACCAAACCCAATCAGGATATACAGGATGCCTTTCATGATATAGCCCTGCCCCTTATCGCCTTCGATCATCTGCTTGGTAACAGGATCCATCTCATCCCAAGTCATCACTGAGTAATGGCTGCCAAGGCTCGAAGTGAGGTGATGTTTAACAGGATAAACGTCGTCAAAATTATCGACTGTTAATACCAGGCTCGTCACCATTTCTGGTGCTGAAAAAAACGTACGGGCACGATCTAAGGATATATAGGTTCCAAAGTTATTCATGGTTGGGAAAGGAAATTTCAGTATCCCAACAACCGGAAACAGTCCACTTGCACTATAGCCATGATAGCCCTGGCTAATTAAAGCAAGGGTGTCGCCCAGTTGCACGTCCAATGCCTTGGCCAGATTGATAGCCATCAGAATACCATCATCTCCGGCTTTCAGATAGCGGCCTTCATGCACCCATTGTTTGAGCCGGGTCAATTGGTTTTCTTCAGCTGGTTCGATACCAATAAGCATACCGCCTTTGGTATTGTTACCATACGACATCAAGGCAAAAGATTCCATTCGTGGCACCACCAAATCGACTGCTTTATTGCTAGAGACGGCATTAAGTAGTGAGTCGGTAGGGATAAATAAATCATCGATGGATTTTGTTTCCCAATAGTCGGGGTGATGGATCTGTAGGTATCCTGAATAGAAGCTCACTACATTATCAATCATTTTTGAGTAGGTGCCGTTTTGCATCGAACTCATCAGGGTGCTTAATATCACTCCGAAAAAGATTGAGGCGACTGTAATTAATGTCCGGCGCTTGTTTCGCCATATATTGCGCCAGGCCAGTTTAAATTCATTGGTTGCCATCGTGCTACTTTTTAAAGTTTTACAACATTTTAAGCATGCTGTAAATAGTCTTGATACTTAATACTTTTCGGCATTAGGGCTTAGCGAATGTGTTTCATGTTTTGTTGCGAGAAGAAGTTATCATCAATTGGCACGTTAAATTCGATGCGCTGAATGTTGATAATGGTTCTTTGGTTGGGTTTGTCAGCCGGGATTATTTCAAACTGTGATGGTAATACGCGCCCGCCAATCGTGGTGATGTTATGTGCCAGTTCTGTTTTTACTAAAAACGCGTCTTCATCGTAATATTCCACCTTCATTTGAAGGTATTCATCTTTGGTAATCCACATAATTACTTTGCCCCAAACAACAGCGGCCTCTTCAGTGGGGATTAGTTGAATATGATAACAATCCAGTTCGTCAATTTTTTCTTCGCCAAGCAGGGTGTGATGATAATCATCCACGATGGATGATTTCTTCAAGGCATCATCATTGGTATAATCCGATCCCATCCAACCTTGCGACATCATGGAAGGCGGTAGTTTGATCATACGTGATATCCGGGGATTCCAGTTCCACATCTCACGGTCACGCTTCAGGAAGGTTTGTCCTTTTTCCTGCGCCGGACTGGTTACCAGTGTTAGTGCAAGCTTAGTGCCTTTGGTCCAGTTTTTAAACGCCAGGTTTCGCTCGTAAGTAGGACGTTTAATAGTCATCGACATTACCGAGATGCTGGATTCTTCCCCTTCCATCTTTTCATCGGCTTTTTTAACAATGGCTTTGGCATCCTGCGCGCTTACCGGGATGAAAGCCATGATACCTATAAAGAATAGTAGGATTTTAACAAGTATTGAAGGTGCTTTCATAGCGATCATTTTAAAGAGTGTATTATTTTCATCATTAAGATACTAAAAATCAACTGTGTGATCTATTTAGCTGCTATGATTTTGCTGTCCTTATTATTTTAAAGAACAAAAAAAGGCGGAACATAGTGTCCCGCCTTTTCTTTTATATCATGATGGATTTTAGAAGAACTTGCTTCTTTCATCATTAATCTCTGCTTGTTTGCGAATGGTTTCAGTAGCCTGGTAATCTACCTTGAAACCATTGCTCTGTGACAACTGAGCTCTTTCGGTGGCTACATCAGTTGTGTTGGGTGTTACATTGTTAACCTTAACTACGTAAACACCGTTATTGCCCGCTACGGGTTGGCTCAACTCACCTTGTTTGGTGCTGGTGGCAACGGCTACCAAGGCAGGCTCAACGCCGGCTCCCGGAACCTGGAAGGCGCCAAAATCGATTTGGCTGGCACTCATTACTTCACTGTCAATATTAGCAGCCAGTGCAGCGATGTCACCACCTTGCTTTTTGCTGTTTAACTCAGCAATTAGCTTGTCGGCTTTTTTCTTGTTGCGTAAAACTCTTTCGATACCGCCCTGAACAGCAGCTACAGACTGGTAGCCTGCTTCTTTTGCATCAGATAAGAAGGCAATCACATAAGAATCGCCAAACTCAAAAATAGGTGACATATCATTAATGTCTGCTTCAAAAGCCCAACGTACCATTTCGCGTGAGTGCTCCATGTTGTTCACGGTGCGATCGTTGGCTCTAATGCTTCTGCCGTAGCGCTTCACCAGGTTATCAGCGGTAATGGCTTCGTCGAATTTCTCAATAGAGTTGTTCAAAGAAGCGAATTTCGCTGCCTGAGCATATACTTTTTGGTTGGTCTTGGTGCTATAAGTAATATTGCGCTCAAGAGTAGCAATATTGTACTTCGTTACCGGCTTACCTTTATCCTGCACATTAATAATATGAATACCGAATTGCGACTCCACCTTAACAATGGCACCTTTGCGGTTTTCAAAGCAGGCATCGTTAAATGGTTTCACCATAGCTCCATCAGCAAACCAGCCCAGGTCACCCCCATTGATTGCCGAACCCTGATCGCTTGAATGCTTGCGGGCCAGCTGAGCAAAGTCAGCACCGCTTTTTGCCAATGCAAATAAGCTATCGGCCAGTGCCGGGTCGTTCACCAAAATGTGACGGGCTTTCACTGAATCAGGAATCTGCTTAATGGCTACGAGGCGTGAAAGTTTGTAAGTCTCATTTTCCAGATAAGGGCCATATACCTCATTAACCTGCGCATCTTTTACAAAACCCTGCAAAGTAGAGCTCAATTGTTCCAGTTTCAGGTTTCGATCTATGTAGTTGGCTTCCGAGTTCATGTTAACATACTGGATGGCGTCCGTTTGAGGGTCTTCAAATTCTACTTTTGATTTCTCAATCCACTCTTTGGCCATCTGGCGGTCTTCCTCCGATGGTTTTACATCGAAAGATACATAAACCACATCGCGCATCGCCTCTTGCTTGTAGTTTTCCTTGTGCGTGTTGTAGTAGTCTTTTATTTCACTCTCCGAAACGTTAACAGCAGAATCAGGAAGTGAAGAGTAACGTTTCACCACAAAGTCAAAATCCACTTTGTTGGCTTTCGCCTTCACGGCCGCCTCGGCTTGTGCGGTGGTAACGAACATACCCTTTTTAATTAACTCGCGGTATTTGTTAAACAGACGCTCTTTTTTAATCTGCTTCTCCAAAAACAACCAATAGAAGTTGGCGTTAGGATCCAGATTCTTCTGCTGCAGAAAGTTAATTACCTGTGCTTTATCAAATACGCCGGTTTGTGGGTTCGTAAACATCTGACGAATCTGTGGGTGTACGTTTTTACCGGTTGCCATCTCGTAGATTTCATCCGGAGTAACGGCAATGCCCAGGTCTTCATACTTTTCATTCATGATAACATCCTGCACCATTTGATTCCATGCTTGCTCGCGTATCTGGTATGAAGTATTTTCATCCAGTGCCGATGAGCGAGAATTCAACTTGTAGTAGTCCTCAAGCTCTGTTACATATTTTTGGTATTCAGGATAAGATACAGATGTTCCATTTATTTCAGCAATCTGCATGTTACGTCTTCTAAATATGGAATCTCCCGAACTCATTAAATCGCCCAGCAAAAAGGCTAAAAGTCCTACCGCAATTACAACGATGAGTAATCCAGATTTATTTCTAATTCTCTCTAATGTTGCCATTCTGTTATTACTTAAAAAATTATGTAGATTTTAAAATCAGGTTACGAATATACAAAAAAATGGGACACACGAACCTGCGCATTCATCTTTGCATCGATAAAGTTTCTTATGCGACCCTAATCCGTTTTTACAATTACCTTAACCAGCTCTATTTTAGCGTTGCTGGCGGCTAATATCTGAAAAGTAAACGAGCCAATAACAATTACTTCGTTGGCCTCGGGGATGGATTGATTATGCGCCAGTATAAGCCCTGCAATGGTTTCGTAATCATCTGATTGAGGTAGGTTAATGGGGTATTTCTCATTCAAATAGTCGATTTCGAGGCGTGCTGAGAAGTGGTATTCAGTTTCACTCAGCTGCTCTTCGATGTGCTCCATAATATCGTGCTCGTCATTGATCTCACCAAATATCTCTTCCAGGATATCTTCGAGCGTTACAATACCTGCAGTGCCCCCAAATTCATCTACTACCAAAGCAATGCTCTTGTGTTCTTTGGTAAATAGCTCCAGTACTTTGTTGGCCGTCATGGTTTCCGGAATGATGGATATGGGGCTTACAATGTTGCGTAGTTTCTTTGGGTTTTTGAACAGAGAAGATACATGTACATAGCCAATGATATTGTCAATACTGTCTTTGTACACCATTATTTTAGAAAGACCCGTTTCAATAAATTGCTGTCGCAGGGGTTCCAGCTCCTCATTAACCTCAATCACCTGCAGATCGGTGCGGGGTATTATACACTCGCGTATTTTTAGCTTAGAGAAGTCTAATACGTTTTTTAGTAGCTTAATCTCGGTTGCTCCGGCGTCGTCTTTATCACTTTTTTCGTGATGCTCGGTAAGGAGGTTGTCCAAATCCACTTTACTCAGCATCCAGTTGGCCTGTTCGGGTGCCTTTCTCGCCTTCATTACCACTTTTATTATTACCTGAGAGATGCTCATGGTGAGGCGGCTCAGGGGGTAGAAGAGCAGATAAAAGAACATTAGCGGCAAGGCAAAAACATTCAGGATAAAAGTGGGGTGAATACGAAACAAGGTCTTGGGCAGAAACTCTGCCGTAATAAGAATAATAAGTGTTGAGATGGCTGTCTGTGTCAGCAGCAGGATAATATTGGAGTCGAAGTAGCTGACGATGGCCGGCTCAATTAATTCGGCCATGTGAAGACCATAGATTACCAATGCCACGTTGTTTCCAATAAGTATGGTTGACAGGAAAATGCCCGGGTTGTGCACAAAGCGATCGATGATGCGTGCCGGTAGGGGGTGTTTTTTCTTATTCAGCTCAAGCAGCAATTTATTGGAACTGAAAAAAGCCATTTCGCAGCCCGAAAAAAAGGCAGAAAAAAGAAGGGTAAGCGCGATGATTAAATAATGATTCATGTTTCGTAGCTGAATGCTTGGAAAAGAAAGATAGGAAAAAACTTATGAATTGCTATTCTTCATCAAATTCTATATCGCCCGAGAGGTTTTTAATCCGCCAATTATCCATGTTTTGGTCGGCTTCAAATCCGGTGCCGGTATAAATGCTATTATCCTGTGTGATGGTCACAAACTTTTCAGAATATATTTTTTCGCTTTTCATGTCCCAGAAAAGTTGCTCGGTATTTAAAACTTCGCCTTTTTGGTTCATGGCTTCTACATCAATAGTTAGCTCCCAGAGTTGCTTTTTCTCAAAGAATATCGCTTTGCGGCACTTGATTTGGGCATCCACCTCCCCATTACTTTGATACATGATGCAATGCAGGCCCTGTGGAAAATCACGGTAAGGCTCTTTTTTGCGGTCGTAAGTAAGCATGGATGGGGTGATAAAACGGATCTTTACTTTGCCCGAATCGGTTAAGATCGTTTCTAATTCTTCTACCACCAAGGAGGGTATCTCTTCCCAGTTGGTGATGGCTGCAATCTCTTCCGGTTTGTTGGACTGGCAGGATGACAGTAAAAAACAAACAGCAAGCAGTATAAAACCGCTTGCTGCACATGTTGTTTTGGTAATATTATTAACGATTGGTATCAAAACGTTGTTATTTAGCTCTTACTGTTGTGTTAACGCCAATCCATCCACCTACTTTGTATGAATCACCCACCTTAAGTCCCTGGAAGAAAATCTCCTCGGTATTTGGGAAGTACTGTGAGTAAAGTGCGATGTTTTCATTGGCTTCGGCCAGGCTTTCTGCATCAACGGCTTTTGCCTTGGCAAATTGATCAACGGCTGCCCAATAAGCAGTTTTGTGTTCAAATTCATTGGATCCGATTGATTGGGCACTCGCTGCATAAGCTTTTCCAATCAGAATGTAAGGATCGCCCCAGTTACCACGCAGAGCAATCGCTTTACTAGCTTCAGCACGCGTTTTGCTGTACTGCTTCTTCGACATGTAGATAAGACCCAATGTATTGTGGTATTTGGCCTTGCTGTCAGCGTCCTCCTCCAAAGAGATGGCTTCAGTTAAAAAGCTAATCGCTTTGTCGGTATCGCCGGTTTTCATGTACATGCGCGATAAGCCAAATGCCGATGATGCTGAAGGCTCAATGTTGTGCAGGTACTCCGATGATTGATAGAAAAGTTCTGATTCTCCACAGTCGCCTTTGGCCAGTAGACGGTTAACACGCTTTAGCCAAGCCAGGTCGTCGGTGTGGTCGGCCAGTTGTGGGCCAAAAATCTCCGCCAGTGTTTCGCAGTTAGCAGCGCCACTCTGAGCAAATATTTTTTCAACATTCACAATGGTTTCCTGAATTTTGTCTGCGTATTTGGGCAAGGCTGTTTTCTGAGTGTTCAGTGTTTCAGTTACACTTGTATAGATGTTTACCAGCTCTTCGCCTGACAAATTATCCAGCTTGTACATGGCTGCACTGTTAATCATATAGGTTAACAAAACAGGATATTGCGTCTTAACCCCCAACTCTTTGTAGGAATTTTTCAAAAGCGGCTGTACTTCTTTAATCACGGCTGCATCATCGCGTCCATAACGTAGCATGGTAATGGCTTTTTTACCCATGATATAGGCCGTTGGGTAGCGCTTATCATTACCAAAGTATTTGGCGCGCTGATCGTATACCTTCATCAACAGGTCGTAGTATGCGGCTTTTTTGGCAGCGTCTTTCTCCTTGCGGTACAGTGACTCTACGATACGCTCTCCGTGTGAATATAAATTCTTATTGGATGCCGGACATTCGTTAAAGGCAATTTCCCACTTGGGATATGCTTCCGCGTAATTCTTTTGTTTGTAATACTCATAATATAGCGAGAGATTTTCCAGGCATCGCACGCTATCTTCTCCGTGGCCAAATTTTGACCCATCTTCCACTCCTTTTTGAGCGTATACAGAACCTGTGAATAAAAGTCCTGCGATTAGTAATGTAGCAATTTTCATTGGCATGGTATTCTGGTTTTATTGTATTAGTTCTAGTCAAATTTTCGTTTCATGAACCAGTATTCATGTAATGTCAGGTTCAAGGTGAGTCGCATGTATTTTTCCTTTACTAAACCATGGTTGGTACTACCGCGTTGACCCCATTCGAAGCCCAGGTTGAAGGATGTTTTACTTCGTTTTAACGGTAATCCAAGACCAAAAGTTATGCCAAAGTCCTTCAGGTTGTCACCACCGGCTGATAGGGGTGCCACCAGATACTCCTTTGTGTAGGAGGTACCCAGGCGATATTTTACACGGCTGGGATAAAAACTTGCACTTCGGTAGTTGGGTATAAACTCGACACCAAAGGCAATCTTTTGCTCATCGCCAATAGAAAATTTATTTTCAGCAGGCTTGGAATCCAGGCCGGGAAAATCAGACTCGCTCCATTTTGCCAGGGAGTAATCAGCGGTCACTGTCAATAGGTCGTCAATGTTATAGGCCAGTCCAAATCCATATTTGGCGGGCAGTTCCAGTGTTCCGCTTTTTAACTTCTGATTTGAGTAGCTAATTGTGTCGGCGTTGAGAATGGTGGTTCCATCACGGTCGAAGGCTGTACCTTGCGCCACCAGCTTTTTGTATTTGCCGCCAATGCCCGACTGAGGGCTGTAGATGGCTCCAATTACCAAATTATGACGTTCTTTGAGGTTCAGTCGGTACTGTACCCCAAAGTCCATATACAAATCTTTAACTGCAATTTTTTCTGATGTAGCTAACTTATGGCCCGATATGTCGTTGGGAAATTGAGCGATGGAAAAGTGTTTAACACTCCCAAAAAGGTAGGAGAAGTGGGCTCCCAGCGACAGGTTTTCTACAGGACTGATGGCTAAACCGGCATAGGCCTTTGTTGTGTTTCCCGTACCCATGTAGTTAGAGCGCGAGTAATTACTCGAGGTTGGTGCGATGTCTGCCGATGAATTGTCATCGAAAAATTCATATCCCACTATTGACTCCGGTTTTATACCGATAGACATAAATCCCCATTTAGCCAACGGAAATCCTATGGCAAAATACGAAAAGTTAATGTCGGAGAAGCGGGCACTCATCTCATCGGATTGTATTTTTTGGTCGAATCCGGTCAAGCCCCCTTCGAAAAAGAAGGATAGGGAATCCATACTGAAATAGGAGGCGGGGTTGATGCTGTTAAGGTTATAGGGGCTGTTAAGGGCAATGCCTGTGTGTCCCATAGCATCGTTACGGCCAAAGCCGGATTCCTGCCAATCACCCAGATCGTATCGGGAATATGGTGAATAAGTTCTTTTTTGAGCGGAGGCGGCAGTTGATAGACATGCTGCCAGTAAGAAAATTACTACAACTTTATATATATTGTGCATTGTATTCTAGAATTCTGTTAAGTCCAATAAGTACTAAATTAGGGTTTACAAAGATGGGATTTTTTAATTTCCTTGCAAAAAATTCTGCATCCCCGCCTGTTATTATTGTTTTTAAGTCATCATATTGCTCTGTTAGTGTCGCTATCAGCCCATCCATTTCAAAGGTAATACCGTTTTGAACACCCGCCTGTATAGCCTCATTGGTAGCGCTACCAATCAGAGGTGTTACCTCGTTACTACTTAAGTGGGGTAAGCGACTTGTGAACTGGTTGAGGGCCTTAAAACGCATGGCCATACCCGGTGATATATTGCCACCTAAAAAAATATTGTTACTTACCAGCTCGTAGGTAATGGCCGTACCGGCATCTATCACCAAAAGGTTGGTATCGGGGTATAGGGCAAGTGCACCTGCTACTGCTGCCAGTCTATCCTTACCCATGCTTTCTTTCGTTTTGTAATGCCATTCAAAGGGCAGGGGTGTTGTATTATTCAGCACCAAAATGGAACCGCTCAAAGCTGATAGTTGGTTCAGCAATGTGGTGTGTTCTTCTTCAACCACCGATGAAACAATGATGTGTCTGATAGTGAAGTGACTGGCTAGTTGACTGATAGATTGTTTGTCAAGAAAATCTGAATGGTCGGAGTAGATAAGTTTGCCTTGGTCAAAAACTCCTGTCTTCGTCTGCGTATTTCCCCTGTCAATAACTAAATTCACGATATTAAGTGTTGTAAACCCCGGTACTTGATTAATTGAAATCAGCTGCAAAGATAAAAAAACTGAAGTGGCATATAGCTAATACCAAACTGTTTTTATGCGAAAAGTTCTTGTTGTTGAAGATGATAAGTTTATTTCAGCGATTATTAGCATGTTCTTGCGTGATTTGGGGCATGAGCTAATCGGGAAATGTGATAATGGCGATGATGCTGTTGATCTGTGCCATCGTCTTCGTCCCGATGTGGTGCTGATGGACATTCATCTGGAGGGAGAGATGGATGGTATTCAAACGGCTGAGCAGTTGCGGCGTGAACTTGAGATACCCGTTATTTATGTATCTTCTGACACAAGCAGTGAGGTGATTAAGCGGGCCATAGTATCCAATTCGTATGCCTATCTGGTGAAGCCGGTGAATAAAAAAGAGCTGGGCATTGCCATTGACCTTGCTTACTATAAGCACCGTGTTGATCAGGAGCAGAAGGAGCGAGAACGGGGTTACCGTCAGTTTATCAGCGAGGCATCGCTGCCGTTGATGATTCTGCACGAAGGTCGCATACAATATCTTAATAATCTGGCGCTTGATCTGTTTAAGACGCATTACATGGAGGATGTATTGATGATGCCCTATCTCGATTTTGTCCATACTGCTTATAAGGAAGAGGTAGAATCAGTATTGCAGGCTTTTCACGAAAATGGCAGTGGTTTTAGCAGTAAGTCCATTGCCATGCATGATGTGCATGGACAGTCATTTTATGCACAGGTGTCGGGTTCGTCCATTATTTTCAATAAAAAGAAATCTCTGCAGGTTACACTTGTGGATAACACTGCGGCCATTTATGCGCGCAAACGTAATGATTGCTTGTTGGGCTATATGTCGCGCATTGCCCATCCTTATTTTATTACCGACGCAAGTGGTCTGATAAAGGCTGTTGCGCCACATCCGTTATTCGAGGGCCTGGCACTCGAAGGGCAGCGGCTTCAGCAGTTGAGGGAGTTGTTCGAATCCATCGGTACCAATGTTATTTTCAAGAACGGGCTTGGGCAAACTGTTTTTGCACAGCATGTTATTCATGATGCCGCTGGCAGGGTTTACGAAATTATGTTTATGCCTCAGGTAGGTGAAAACAGCGAAACCATTGGATAACATGCCTTGGGCAGTTCTTTACTTTGCTTCTTCAGTGATACTTGTGTACATTTCTGTTACCATGTTTTTAACCTCCTTAATAGATGCGATATCACGTACCATCAGATATAATTTTTCCTTGCCCTCTTTCATGCGTGCTTTTTTGCTGTTATGCTGTATCCACATGAGTATGCCGCTAAATATCGATGATTGGTAGTAAGGCGACTCTTGATTGGAAACGAAGTAGAAATACAGTAGTTTGTTTTTGAAGATGATTTTTTCGATGCCCAGATGTTTAGCCATGCGGCGTATGCGAACAAGCTCGAAGAGGCGTTGTCCGGCGTCGGGGATGGGGCCAAAGCGGTCGATCAGGTTGTTTTCGAAGCGAAGCAGCTCGTCTTCTTCCTCCATATTGTCCAGTTCGCGATACAGGTGCATGCGTTCCGCCACATTCTCAATGTAGCTATCGGGCAGGCGTAGTTCTGTATCGGTCTCAATCAGGCAGTCGCTGACAAACACCTTGGGGGTATCATTCTTTTCGTCATCGGCAAAAGTATCCTTGTACTCTGTCTCGCGCAGCTCGAGGAGCGCTTCATTAAGGATACGCTGATAAGTTTCGTAGCCAATATCGGAAATGAAACCGCTTTGTTCGCCACCCAGCACGTCGCCGGCACCTCGTATATCCAAATCTTGCATGGCAATGTTAAAGCCACTGCCCAGATCCGAAAATTCTTCCACAATCTTGAGGCGTCGTCTCGCTTCTTGGGTGAGTGTCGATAATGGCGGTGCCATCAGGTAACAAAAGGCTTTTTTGTTGGAGCGCCCAACGCGTCCGCGCAGCTGGTGTAGTTCGCTCAAGCCAAAGTTATGCGCATTGTTGATAATAATGGTGTTGGCATTGGGTATGTCAAGACCCGATTCGATGATGGTGGTGGCAATCAGCACGTCGTACTCGCCTTCAATAAAGTCCAGCATAATCTTTTCCAGCTTGGGGCCTTCCATCTGCCCGTGCGCCACAATGGTTTTTATTTCGGGCAGGATGCGGTTAACCATGGCTTCAACCTCCAGTATGTTTTGCACACGGTTGTTAATAAAGAAAACCTGGCCGCCGCGTTCTACTTCATAAAGAATAGCCTCTTTAATGATTTCCTCATTCATGGCGTGCAGCTCGGTAATAATGGGGTGACGGTTGGGAGGTGCCGTATTTAAAATCGACAGGTCGCGTGCTCCCATCAGTGAGAATTGCAGGGTGCGCGGTATAGGCGTAGCGGTCAGCGTGAGGGTATCAACATTTACCTTTAGCTGTTTCAGTTTCTCCTTGATGGCCACCCCAAAGCGCTGCTCCTCATCAATAATTAATAGCCCCAGGTTTTTAAACTCCACATCTTTCCCCGTAAGGCGGTGGGTGCCAATAAGAATATCCACCTGTCCTTCTTTCGTTTTTTTAAGTGCTTCTTTAATACTCTTCGGTTTACGCAGGCGACTGACGTATTCAACATTGGCAGGAAAGTCCTTAAGGCGCTCACGGAAGGTTTGGTAATGTTGGAGCGCCAATATGGTGGTGGGTACCAATACGGCCACCTGCTTGTTGTCGGCAATGGCCTTAAAGGCAGCGCGTATGGCAATTTCTGTCTTTCCAAAGCCCACATCGCCGCATACCAGGCGATCCATAGGGGTGGCTTTTTCCATGTCTTCCTTGACGGCCACGGTGGCTTTGGTCTGATCCGGAGTGTCCTCAAAAAAGAAAGAAGCTTCCAGTTCGGTTTGCAGGTAGGTATCGGGTGAAAAGGTAAAGCCGGGCTCCGCCTTGCGTTTGGCATACAGGGCGATGAGTTCGCGGGCAATGTCTTTTACTTTTTTCTTGGTTTTATCTTTTAGTTTTTGCCAGGCGGCCGTGCCCAGTTTGTTGATTTTGGGCGGGGTGCCCTCTTTGCCCTTAAATTTGCTGATGCGGTGTAGTGAATGAATATTCACCAGCAGTACATCGTTGTCGCGGTAGACCAGGCGGATGGCTTCCTGTGGCTTGTCATTCACCGTTTGGGTTACCAGGCCACCAAAACGTCCTACGCCGTGGTCGATGTGCACCACATAGTCGCCGGGATTAAGGCGGCTTAATTCTTTCAGGGAGATGGCTTGCTGTGCTGCTTTGGCTTTTTCGGTGCGCAGCGAGAATTTATGGTAGCGCTCAAATATCTGGTGGTCGGTATAAAAGCAGCGTTTGTTGTCGTGGTCGATAAAGCCCTCGTGCAGGCTGTGATTGATTTCGCCATACTGCAGCCTGATGCCCCGATCGTGGAAGATGGCTTTCAGGCGCTCAAACTGACGGGGGTTATCCGACAGGATGAAGCACTCGTACTCTTCGGCTTGTTTTTCTTTCAGATTGGCCTCCAGTATCTCGAAGTTTTTGTGAAAGACGGGTTGTGGTGCGGTGTTGAAGCTGATCGTTTGGGTGCTTTTGTCCGCGGTGCTGAGGCTGATCAGGGGATGGTTGAGACATCCCTTGTAGAAATCTTCAAATGAGCATAGTGCCTGCGGACTCAGAAAGCTGTATTGCGTGTCTTCATCATCCTCTTCAGGTATTTCAAAAGTATGGCTTTTGATTTTGTCGATGATGGCAGCCATGCGCTCACTGATAAAGTCGAGGCTTTCGATCCAAACATGTGCATTGGCAGGTAGATAGTCTGACAGGGGTGTTAGTGTTTCGTTATTTTGGTTTTCGGTGAGGTTGGGCACAATGGTGACCTGGTTCAGCTGCTCTTTCGACAGCTGGTTTTCCAGGTTGAATTTGCGGATACTGTCCACTTCATCGCCAAAAAAATCGATGCGATAGGGGTCTTCATCTGAGAAAGAATAAACATCGACAATACTACCACGCACCGCATATTGTCCGGGTTCAAACACAAAATCCACACGCTCAAAATGATATTCGCTAAGTACATCGGTGATAAAGGAGATGTCAAGCTGATCGCCCTTGTTTACAAGCAGGCGGTTTTCGTCGAGCGACGCAGCTGAGATTACTTTCTCCACCAGTGCTTCAGGGTAGGTGATGACAAAAAGCTGGCTGGCCGGACTGTGTAGCTGGCTCAGTGCTTCAGTTCGCAGCAATACGTTTTGAGGGTCTTTCTGACCGTACTCGGGCGATCGTTTGTAAGACGATGGCAAGAAGCATACAGCCCTGGGATTCAGTAGCTGGGCGATGTCGTTATACAGATAGGCGGCTTCCTCACGATCGTTAAGTACCACCAGATGGGGTCCCTCGTTAGCCAGGGTCGCCATGATTACGGCTTTATAGCTGCCACTTATCCCTTTAAGGGTGATTCTGCTATTTGCTTGCTTGATGGCTTGTTTAAGCTGATCAATGCGTTCATCGTTGGTATATAAGTCGCGTATCTGATTAATCTCCACGGGTTGCTATTTTTTTGCAAAAGTAATTGAAAAATACGAGGCTTAAAAAACGACCAGAAGACATAAAGTAAACAAGCCTCTAAAGTGAGATGGCTTTAGAGGCTTGTTCATGGGGTTATTTAATGTTTGAGTGCTAACTGTCTTTGCCGTACTTTTTAAGGAAATTTTCAATCTTGCCCACCATGTTTTTTGAACCTGTATAAAAGGGTGTGCGCTGATGCAGTGATGAGGGCTTTATCTCCATGATGCGCTGATCGCCATTGGTGGCCATGCCGCCGGCCTGCTCCGCCAAAAAGGCGATGGGATTGCACTCGTATAAGAGACGCAGCTTTCCCGCGGGGGCGTTCTCAAATTCGGGATAGATAAAGATGCCGCCCTTTAGCAGGTTGCGATGAAAGTCGGATACCAGCGACCCGATGTAGCGTGAGGAGTAGGGGCGGTGGGTTTCTTTATCGCGCTCCTGACAATATTTAATGTATTTCTTAACGCCTTTGGGAAATTTCTTATAGTTGCCCTCGTTGATGGAGTAGATGGTGCCGTCTTCCGGAGTGTTGATCATTTGGTGCGAGAGGCAGAACTCGCCAATGGAAGGATCCAGCGTAAAGCCGTTGACGCCGTTGCCCGTGGTATATACCAGCATGGTAGAACTGCCGTAAAGAATATAACCGGCGGCCACCTGCTCTGTTCCTTTTTGCAGAAAGTCATCCATAGTGGCACGTGATCCTTCCGGAGTCTTACGTTTATAGATGGAAAAGATGGTGCCAATGGATACATTCACGTCAATATTCGACGAGCCATCAAGTGGGTCCATCATAAACACATACTTGGCATTTTGAGCAATTTCATCATCAAAAAATATAAAGCTCTCGTTCTCTTCCGAGGCAATGGCGCATATTTCGCCGCAGCTATGCATGGCATCAATAAAATACTCATTGGCAATAACGTCCAGCTTCTTCTGATCTTCGCCTTGTACATTGGTGTTGTTGGCCTCACCAAGTATGTCAACCAGGCCGGCTTTATTCACTTCGCGGTTAACGATGCGTGCCGCTGTGCCCAGGTGATGCAGCATATGCGAAAAACCGCCATCGGCCTTGTAGTCCAGTTCCATCTGGCTTTTCAGGATAAATTCATTTAGGGTAGTAACCTCAAATTTAGTCATGGATAATGGGATTTGATTATATTTTGAAAGATACGCTAAAGCTTTGATTGATAACAATGATAAGGCTCAAGTGTTGTGATGTGAAAGGAAATGCTTATAAATTGAAAGTATATTTTTCTTCAAAGTGGTTTTGCGAAACAAAGTGAAGATGTAAATTTAGGGCATGAGAGTATTTAAGTTTGGTGGGGCATCGGTTAAAGATGCTCAGGGAGTTAGGAATCTGGCGCATATTGTGCAGACTTATAATAAACGCCTGGTTGTGGTGGTATCGGCCATGGGTAAAACAACCAATGCCATGGAAGATGTTGTGGCGGCCTATATGAAGGGCGATAGAATGCTGCTTGATGATCGATTGGCAATGGTGAAAAGTTATCATGAACAGATTATTGAGGATTTGTTTGGCCCGGACAATGATTGTATTGCCGCTTTATTACAACAGCTGGCGGATAAGCTGGCGACTGAACCCTCTCTGGATTATGATTTTGAATATGATCAGATTGTACCCTACGGTGAATTGATGAGTACAACCATTATTAGTCATTATCTTGCCAGTATTGGACTTGAAAATGTTTGGCTTGATGTGCGTAAACTCATTCGTACCGATGAAGTGTATCGCAGTGCCAATGTGGACTGGCCGCTGAGTACAGCGTTATTAAATGAAGCTGTTGAACAGGATCAACATCGCCTATTTGTAACACAGGGTTTTATTGGTTCAACCAAAACCAACCTGATGACTACCCTGGGGCGTGAAGGATCGGATTATACGGGGGCTATTATTGCCCATGCCCTGACGGCCGATCGTTTGGTGATATGGAAAGATGTGCCGGGAGTACTCAACGCTGATCCTCGCTGGTATCCGCATGCTCAAAAGATTGATGAGCTCTCGTACTGGGAGGCCATTGAGCTAAGCTATTACGGCGCGCAGGTGATCCATCCCAAAACACTCAAACCTCTGCAAAACAAGCAAATACCTTTGTATGTAAAGTCCTTTGTAAATCCGGAAGAATCCGGCACGATCATCCAGAGCAGTGAGCAGCCCGGTGATTTACAGCCCATCTTTGTCTTGAAAGCCAATCAGGTACTCATTTCCATGTCACCCAAAGATTTCTCATTTATTATGGAGGAGAGTCTCAGTGATATATTTCAGGTGTTCTCGAAGCATCGGGTGCGCCTTAATATGATGCAGACCTCCGCCTTGAACTTTTCGGTGTGTGTAGATGACTCACCACGTGTACAGCAGGCTATTGATGCCTTACAGACTCATTTTGATGTGCGCTATAACGAGGATATGGAGCTGGTGACTATTCGCCACTATAGTGATGCAGCCATTGAGGTGATCTTAAAAGACAAAGAGTTAGTGGATTCGCAGGTGAGCCGTAAAACAGCGCGCTATGTTTTGAAGGGCTCACCCTGGAATTTTTAATGGGGCAGCTTCACATAGAAAGCCGCTTTGTAGCCTCTTAGCTCACCCTCTTCGGTGAATATCTCGTAGGCCAGTAGTATGGCATGCACTTTTTTTGTCATGCGTAGGCTTTGCTCATCGAAGCGCCAGGTTTCCCAAAATTGCAGTTTGGCTACCTTGTCGCGGGTAAATTCGGCCTGCTGCTCTATGTTTCTAACTTCAGTCAAAGTTAGTGGTTCGTGAGTATTGTAGCTGTAGGCTGTTGCTTTCTCGCTATACACAGCCTCAAAAAGCTGATCGGTGAATTTCTCTCTTTCCAGGCGACTTAGGCAATGCTCGGTCCAGCTATCATTGGGGTTGGCATTCTTTATTAGTACCGGATAAATAATGGTATCGGCAATGCTGGTGCCGGTGGTTTCGGCGATGCTCGACGTGCTATTTGTAGGATTCTGACGGCAGGATGCCAGGGCTACAAAAAAGCACAGTGCCAGTGTGGCACTATGCTTCAGGTATTTTGTATTTATCATGAGTTATTAATGTATTCAAGAGGTTTATCGATTGAAGAGCAGGCGTTCGCCTTTCACATCCTTATTTACTTCACCTTTAGAGAAGGCCGTTTGACCATTCACCAGTGTGTACACTACTTTGTGCGAGAAGCTTGTTCCCTCAAAGGGTGACCACCCGCATTTATAGAGTATGTTCTCCGGCTTCACCTCCCAGCTGTCGTTGGGGGCAACCAGTACCAGGTCGGCCTTATAACCTTCGCGGAGAAAGCCACGCTTGTCAATATCAAATAGTATGGCTGGGTTGTGGCACATTTTCTCAACCACCATTTCGTAGGAGAATAGGCCTTGTTTTACCATTTCCAGCATGGCTACCAGTGCATGCTGCACAAGGGGTCCACCCGAGGGAGCACTGAAATACTTGTTGTTTTTCTCTTCGATGGTGTGGGGTGCGTGGTCGGTGGCTACCACATCAAGCTGGTTATTTGTCAGTCCATCACGCAGAGCCTTTCGGTCGCGTTCCGACTTCACAGCAGGGTTCCACTTGATGCGAGCGCCATATTGATCGTAGTCGGCATCGGTGAACCACAGGTGATGCACACAGACTTCACCGGTTATCTTCTTATCCTGAAGGGGCATGTCCTGATCCAGCAGCGCCAGCTCATCGGCTGAGCTTAGGTGCAGTATGTGTAGGCGTGCTCCATGGCGGCGTGCCAACTCAGCTGCCTTTTTCGATGATTTATAACAAGCATCAGCTGAGCGGATAACCGGATGGTATTTAAAGGGCATGTCCTCACCAAACTTATTCTTATAGATGGTGGTGTTTTCGCGTATGGTGGCTTCGTCTTCGCAATGCGTAGCGATGAGCGTTGGACTTTCGGCAAAAATACGTCCCAATATGGCTTCATCATCCACCAGCATGTTACCGGTTGATGATCCCATAAACACTTTGACGCCACATATTTTCTTAGGGTCTGTTTTTAACAGTTCGTCTATGTTATCATTCGTAGCACCCAGATAAAAGGAGTAGTTGGCAGCTGAACACTGTGCCGCCAGCTTGTACTTATCCTCAAGTATGGCATGTGTAGTGGCCTGAGGATTGGTGTTGGGCATTTCCATAAATGAAGTGATACCACCGGCTACGGCCGCTCGCGATTCACTCTCTATGGTAGCTTTGTGGGTTAGTCCGGGTTCACGAAAATGCACCTGGTCATCGATGGCTCCAGGCAATAAGAGCAGTCCTTTGGCATCAATTACCTGGTCGGCTGCAGGCAGTTCTCCTTTGGTAATGATGTGTTTAATGTGGTCATTCTCAATAAAAACACTTCCTTGAATTTGACTGCCCTCATTAATAATGGTGGCATCTTTTATTAATATTGTTGGCATAATATTTTTGGTTAATGCGTTTACTTTTTAACAGATAAAAGGGAGATGGGTTTAGAATATTGGCATCTCATTTTGCCCTTTGTCTATCGTTTGTAGCTTTTAAACCAGCTGGCTATCTTCATTTTAATAACACCCCATACGGCTTCGTTAAATATGCCGCCACTCATTTTTGAAGTGCCCTGTGTGCGGTCAGTAAAGATGATGGGTACCTCTACAATGTTGAAACCAAATTTCCAGGTGGTGAACTTCATCTCTATCTGAAACGAATAGCCCTTTAGCTTAATGTTATCCAGGTCGATGGTTTCCAAAACGCGGCGGCTGTAGCACTTAAAGCCGGCTGTTGTATCCATTATTTTCATCCGCGTTACAAAGCGTACATAAACCGAAGCGAAGTAGGACATGAGCACACGACCCATGGGCCAGTTTACTACGTTAACACCCGATATGTACCGTGATCCGATGGCCAGGTCTGCACCCTTTAGGCAGGCGTCGTGCAGGCTAATCAGATCCTTGGGGGGATGCGAGAAGTCGGCATCCATCTCAAAAATATAGTCGTAGCCATGTGATGTAGCCCATTTGAATCCGCTTATATAGGCCGTGCCCAGACCCAGCTTTCCTTCGCGCTCCAGCATATGTAGCTGATCGGGGTGCTGGCTCATCAGATCTCTTACGATGGTAGCTGTTCCATCGGGCGAATTATCATCGATGATAAGGATCTCGAAGCGGCGAGGCAGGGCAAATACCGCCTTGATGATGGCTTCAATATTCTCCTTCTCGTTGTAGGTAGGTATAATTACCAGGTTGCGTGTTTTCTCCATAGTCGCTTGCTCCAGCTGAATTGGTTTGTCCAATTCGTAATACATGTTCTTTTCTGAAGCTCTAAAGGTAGTAAGAAAGTGCGGATTTACCTTGCTGATGGCGCTTCCACCCGCGGCTGACGCATTTAAAATTCAACCATATTGTGCTTGTTAATTCAATAGCCTGGAACACAGTGGTCGCGATTATAAAGTGTGACTTGTGTTGCGCCTGCGGCAAGCTATGCATTATGAGCCATTGTTAGAGGGCGTTTTTGTTTTTTGCTAATTCAATAGCTTTTTCTAAAAATTCATCTCGGCCGTTTTTTACCCCTTGTATTGTTTTTTCAACATATATATCGGGTAATATTCCGACACCGTGCTGTTGGGTGCCATCATGTTTAATGACTTTCATACCGGTCCATGAAATCTTGTATCCGCCTGGCAGACCAAAAGGATTAATATTTCCATTTGTTCCGGCTGTAGGTTGACCAATAATTGTGGCAAGATTATACCCTTCAATATAGCCCATGTAACTTTCTGCATAACTGATAGCTCGCCCATCAGTTATAAAAATCACGTTTTTGTCGCCCAAGTATGGTTTTTTGGTTTTCATCGCACCTATCCAATTGTGCTTTTCGTATCCTACTATTCTGTCGTAGTCAGGATATACAATTTGAGGTGTTTGCATCCATGCTGACGTTGTGTCATTAATCGCCAAAAGATGTTGAATTAAACCATGATTGCCTTTGGGGCGCCCTCTTAAATCACAGATAATTGAGTTGCAATCCTGCAGTTTAGGTAATAACATGGTAATAGTATCCATTTCAATGATATCCAGATTCAGATACCAAATCCCCTTTTCTATTTCTTTATATTTATTGCTATTCACCGATTGTCTCGACCACTGATATGGCTTAACGGTTCTTTTTAATTGATATTCATTTCCATCAATTACAAGCTCAATACAACTATCATAATCTCCCAATAAACTAATAGTGTTAGCTCTATAGTTCAGCCATCCCTCAGTTGCCGCTGAGATTCTCGAATAGGTCTCTTCAAAATACTGTTTTGAAGTTTTGCCATCGATATGAGTTACAATATCTCCTAATTTTATTGAGTCATTATCTTCTTCAACCCGTGTGATGATTAACTTATTCTCGACCCACTCCCAAGCAATCGGAGGAGCGTAAGCTGAAGTCATTGGTTTATCATAAACTCTAATATGACCATCTTTAAGAGAAGCTGTGAATTTTTGAAGCGTAATTAAATGGTCTGATTTTGTTTCGTCAGAATAGCATCTTCGAAGTGCACTCTTAAATTCATCTTCCCAATTAACATCAACAACATCAAAATAGGGATAAAAGTGTTGAAACACATTATATACATTTATCACATTCCCTAATCGAGAGTACGAATTCTGAGTTAATGAATATTTAATGCGCTGTAATTCGTCTTGCAATTTTATAAGGTCATCGTGGTTTGCCTGCGGAAAGGTATAGTCATTATTACAGTAAAGCACTAGTGGAATCTGGCAGTATATACCATTGCCGATTTCTTTAATGATGCATTCATTAGTATCCGGTTGATAGTTGAAAAGTTGGATACTACTTTCATCATTACTTCTATTTATCCTTCTGCTTTCATAAGGTCTTCCTTTATTTTCCATCCCGATACTAACACCGAAATGTTGCCAATATGTTGACTTAAATCCTTCAAGACTGTCGGGTACAGGTAGGTTAGAATCAAATTCTGAAATATCGGATGAAAATCTAATTGTTGGAGCAATTGGTTTAAATAGGTTTTCTAAAACCTTAATAACATCACTCTGAGATTTACATTGGCCTATCTGAGTAGCACCGTATATCGAAAAGCTGTTCCAATCAAGCTGAGCAGCCTCATCACTTGGATGAAAATATTTGACATATCCGTATACCTTTGCGAAAGTAATTTGGTTTTCAATTCTTTTTGATTCTTTACTACAACCAATCAAGAGCAGTAAGAATATTGTTATGCAATAAATATGTGCTTTCATGTTATTTTTGTTATGCCCTCTAAATACCCAATAAACTGCTGCGTGTCACAATATCTGACACGCAGTCGTGTATCTTAATAATTTCAACCCAGTGTTAATAATCAAAGCTACTGCCGCCCAAAAACTCGCGTATAATGGAGGTGGGTGGTATCTGTGTGGCTTGTATCGGTTTAAAATAGCCAAAGAAATTCAGAAGGCGTCTGGCCTCGGCATACTCAGGCTGATTGGGCTGTACTTCCAGTAGCATGGGTTCTGCCTGTTGCTTTAGTACTGATAGCTCATAGAGCAGTGCCGTGTTAAACATCACATCGGCTTCTTCCTGGTAAGGGAAGATGTGTGCGTCTTCACCACGTCGTACGCTGGGCCAGCGGGCAATGGTGTTGCGGGCCGAGTAATTGCGGTATTTGTAGTCGCGCACTATGCGTCTTATTAAGCGGTTATCAGTGGTGTGAATCAGGTTTTGATTATCGATGTTTACTGATGTAAGGGCTGACACGTAAATCTTAAACTTAGCAGTGTCGGGTATCAGGTGCGTTAGATGTGGGTTGAGGCCGTGAATGCCTTCCACAATCAGTATGTTATCCGGAGTCATTTGCAGCTTTTCGCCATCGTAATAACGTTGCCCGCTCTCAAAGTTAAACTTGGGTATTTCTACTTCATCGCCGGCCAGTAGGCCAATCAGTTGTTTATTAAATAGCTCAACATCCAGTGCATTGAGCGCCTCAAAATCAAATTCGCCATGCTCATCCAGGGGGGTGTCTTCACGGTTTACAAAGTAATTATCAAGCGATAGGTTTACTGGTTTCATGCCTGCTACCATAAGCTGTATGGCCAGTCGCTTGCCAAAGGTGGTTTTGCCGCTGGATGAGGGGCCACTGATTAAAATCAGTTTCACCGTTTTCTTACGGGCATCAATCATATCGGCAATGTGACCAATCTTTTTCTCGTGTAGTGCTTCGGAAATCTTGATTAGTGTAGTGGCTTTTCCGTTGGAGCACGACTCGTTGATATCGGCCAGGTTACGAACGTTAAGTACACGATTCCACTCGGCAAATTCCTGAAAGATGTCAAACATCTTGTTTTGTACCACTATGTCTTCAAGGGTATCGGGCTGCGTGCGCTTGGGTATTTGCAGCAACATGCCATTATAGTATTTAATGAGGTCAAACACCTTGAGGTAGCCCGTTGAAGGCACCAGATGACCATAGTACATGCCAATGTGTTTTTCCAGTTGGTGATAGGTGGTATATAACTGGCCACGATGACGGATGAGTGCTGTTTTATCGGCCTGTTTTTGTGCCTCAAAGCGTTCGATCACAGCTTCGGACTCCTCCTGATGTTGTATAAACGGCGTATCAGAGCTAATAATTTCTTTCATACGGTTCTGTATGGTCAGCACATCATCAATGGTCAGTTCTTCACCCTCGAGCAAGCAGTAGGTGCCTTTCGATACGGAATGTTCAATGCGAAGTTGTGCATTGGGAAACAGTTCATTGGCAGCTTTGTATAGTACAAGTGATAAGCTGCGTATATACATGCGCATTCCATCCGGGTGGCTTATATCAATATAATTTATTGTTTTAGGTTGATACACTTCGTACGATAAATCGCATAGCTTATTATTAACGTAAGCACCTAATATGGGGGTTTTTAATTTAATGCCACGGTCATTGGCTATCTCCATTAACGACGTGCCGGCTTCGTAGCAGCTTGTTTTATTATCGTTGATGCAGGTGATATGTACTTGTTTCATCTGATTATATTTTCTTTCAATCGCCATATGGAACTCGCCAGGAAATAATCATCCTTCTGTGTAAGCAACCCTCGCCCATGGCTCGTTTTATTTGTCTTTTTATCAACTAATAAAAATATAACTTTTTATGAAGATATCTTTATTTTTGCACAATACAATTTGATAAGAGTGGTAAGCTATGAAGATAGGGGTAATTGGGGGCGGTGCGGCCGGTTTTTTTGCGGCGATTACAGCAAAGGAGCATTTTCCGCAGGCTGAAGTAATTATTTTTGAGAAGTCGCGTAAGGTGTTGGCAAAAGTAAAGGTATCCGGCGGGGGACGCTGCAATGTTACTAATTCCTGCACTGACATACCGCAACTGTGTGCTGCCTATCCTCGTGGCGGGCGTAGTCTTAAAAAGGTATTTCATCAGTTTAGCACCACTGATGCCATGCAATGGTTTAAATCGCGCGGGGTTCCCCTTGTGGTGCAGGATGATGCTTGTGTGTTTCCCCGATCGCAGGATTCGCAGAGTATCATTGACTGTTTCTTAAGAGAGTGCCGGCACTTGGGCGTGAAAATAAAGACGCAGGCAGGTATTGCTGCCATCCGGCCTCAAGCGAATGGCCTAATGTTGCATTTTAAGGATGAGAACTACGCACCTGCCTGTTTCAATAAGGTAATTGTAACCACGGGTGGCTCACCTAAGCGTGTTGGTTTGAACTGGTTGGAGGATTTGGGCCATCAGATTGAAGCTCCTGTTCCTTCCTTGTTTACTTTTAATATGCCCACTGAAAAGGTTACAGCCTTAATGGGGGTGGTTGTGGAGAATGTTACGGTGGCCATTCAGGGGAGTAAGCTAAAAGCCCAAGGCCCCTTGTTAATTACTCACTGGGGTATGAGCGGGCCGGCCATACTTAAGCTTTCGTCTTATGGTGCCCGTTTGCTTAATGAGCTCAACTATCGGTTTAAGGTACAGGTGAATTGGTGTAACGATGCTTCCAGTGAGGAGGTGAGAGATGTATTAAACAAGATCACAACTGAGCATCCCAATAAGGTACTGGTAAACGTTAAACCTTATGGTCTTTCAGAGCGACTGTGGATTTTCCTATTGGAGAAATGTGATTTGCATGCCCGAAAGAAATGGGGTGAGCTGGGCAAAAAGGGACTCAATAAGCTGAGTAATATTCTGATGAACGATGCGTATGAAGTGCAGGGTAGTGCAAAGTTCAGGGATGAATTTGTGACCTGTGGTGGTGTTAGTCTTAAGAGTATTAACCTGAAAACTATGGCCAGCAAAGCTTGTGAGGGTTTATATTTTGCCGGCGAGGTGCTTGATATTGATGCCATCACGGGTGGCTATAATCTACAGGCGGCCTGGTCAACAGGCTATATTGCAGGGCAGCTCAGGTGATACCAGTACCTCCCAAAACCTCTTCCCTTTACTCCTGAGAGTAAGGGAAGTAGGCCGCCAAAGACGGTGGGAATGGGTTCGGCATATTTTTTTAGCTTGTGATTTGAAGCCTAATTTATTCAAGAAGTTCGTCTGCAATGACGCTGCTAATGGTTATAAATATCATTTGCTTAACCACGAGTGCAACATCCAGATGGTTTTCTCTTGTTGGCTGATATAATCGCTAAGCAATGTAATGGTGCCCTCGTCCTCTGCATCCTGCGCCAATGGTAATATGGCTTTCTCCAGCTGTACAAGGCTTGCCAGGTTTTCCAGTGTCGTTTCCATGCATTGCTGCCCGTCGCTTACATCCTTGGCTGTTTGCAGTGCTGCTGTGTCAAGATAATCGGCAAAAGAATGCATGGGCGTACCTCCCAGTGTCAGAATACGCTCGGCAATTTCATCTATTTTTACAACTGCATCATTGTATAACTCCTCAAATTTAAGATGCAACTCAAAGAATTTTTCTCCCTTCACATTCCAATGAAATCCGCGCAGGTTTTGATAGAATATTTGGTAGTTAGCCAGTAGTTTATTGAGTTTTGTACTTAGCTGTTCGCTCTCTTGTTTTTTAAGGCCTAATAGTTCATTTATCGTTTTCATAATATTGTGTTTTTATTAGTTTTATTTTCTATTACAAATATATTGATTGCATCATTATCGATCAAATAGATAATTTTTATATATTGCATCAGTATAAACTATAATAACTGTAGAACAGATGCTTGGACTGAACTTGCAGCAATTAGAATACCTGGTGGCTGTGGATAACTATAAGCAATTTACCATTGCGGCTGAAAAATGTTTTGTTACGCAGCCTACCTTGAGTATGCAGATAAAGAAAGCGGAGGAGCAACTCGATATTGTAATATTTGATCGTACGAAACAGCCCATTCTGACAACACCGGTGGGGCAGAAAATTATTGATCAGGCTCGTGTTGTAATCAATGAGTACAACCGGCTTGAAGAGATAGTCCGCGAGGAGTCGGGGCGCATCGAAGGAAGCCTTAAGGTGGGTATTATCCCTTCTTTGGCACCTTATCTGCTGCCGCTTTTTGTGGGTCATTTTAAGAAGAATAACCCCTTGGTGCGGCTTACGTTTAAAGAGATGATTACCGAAGAGTTGGTAAAGGCCCTCAAACAGGATCTGCTGGATGCAGCTATTTTGGTGACGCCGCTGGATGAGCACGACATTATTGAGCAGCCGCTTTTTTACGAGGATGTACTTATCTATGCCAACCCCAACCACCCTTTGCATAAGGCGGATAGCTTGAGTGTAGATATGTTAACGCCAACCGGATTATGGCTTTTGGATGAAGGACATTGCTTTCGGTCGCAGGTGCTAAATGTATGTCAGTTACAGGCAGATATTAGTTCGGTGTCGCCGTTAAATTTTCAAAGTGGCTCGCTCGATACTATTCGTAAAATGGTGGATACTGAAGGGGGTTACACCTTATTGCCGGGCTTGGCTACTGAAGAGCTGGCATTTGATTTGCATAAGCATGTCAAAGAGTTCGAGTCGCCGGTGCCCCTGCGGGAGGTGAGCCTTGTTTATTCAAGGGCTTTTTATAAGCGTCTTTTACTTAACCGGCTCTCGGACTCTGTGCGGGCATCAGTGCCCGATGAAATGCTGCACAAAGACCGTGGGCACATAGTAGAGTGGAAATAAGTGTTGGTTTAGTAGAAAGATACGCAACCATTGCAAAGTTTATCCGACTATGAGGGTGTATCATCGATTGAATCGTTGATCGTAATATTTTTATAACAATCTGAATTAAATGAATAGAACTATGAAAATGAAACTGGGGATGTTATTTAGTGCTTTTGCGCTAATATTTATGTTGGGAGCTTGTAATAGTGATGATGATATGTTTGGCACTATTGTGCCCAATGAGGCTACTTGTTTGTATGAATTAAGTTATGTGGAGCCATCAGGAGATAACGCAACGGGTTATTATAATCCAGTGGGTCTCTTTGTTGATGGTGGCAATCAGCGCGCTCAGCTGGCCGATGGATATACAGTATCCTTTAACAACAGTGAGTTGATATTTAACAGTGGCGTGGGTTATTATATGGCTTCAAGCATCCACGAGGGCAGTTATGGCAGCGTTTCGCCTGTTTTTGTGCTGGCTGATGAAGCAACGGGAGCTGCTGCCTCAACATCAGTGATTATTAATCCCATTGCGCCGGCGGACGTTCCTAATATGGAATACGGAAAAGATTACACAATCACATGGAGTGGGTCGCCGATTTCTGAAGATGAGCTGATTGTAGCGCATCTGTACGCGGCTGGTCAGGAGAAGTATAAGCCTTTGGCAACCACTTCAGTTAAGTATGACGCCGAGCAAGCCAATGGATATACTATTACTTTCCCAAATTCAGACCTGGGATACTTTCAAATTAATGAGAAATACACGCTTGTGTTGGTGCGCATCACAGAGAAGAAGATGCCCGTAATGCCGGTGGAATTCTCACCGAGTGAGATCATTGCCCGCGGTGCTTACTTTACGGCACCGGCGCCGTTAACAATGGATGATGTTCAGTCATAATGAGGAAGTGCGCTTCAAAATAATAGCTCTTGATGTAAAATAAATACCAACCGGGTCCGGATGTTTTAAGCATCCGGATCCGGTTTTTTTATGATGGCAGGGTAAAGCCGTTCCATCTCATCGTGAGAAATGTTTAGTTGACTGTTAATCTCCTTAAGATCGGGCACATTCTTTCGAAGATATTGGCAGACTTTATTTAGTGTTGACAGGGCTCGTAATGTCTTTAGCAAATTATTGTTGTATGGATGATAGCCCGGTTTATTGATTTTCTTTCCTGGTATATCTGGTACTTGGCTAAGCCTCGATGGCACAGGGTCAGCACCTGCCTTAATGGTGATGATCAGTGTGGAGTCGTTGGTGCATAGGTGAGCATGTGCTGCACGCTGCCTGGCATAAGCGGTGAGTGGTTTTTCGTATTCTCTTGCTCGGTTGGAGTATTGGTGACGATGGTTATGCGCCCTTTCTTCCTGGTTTATAGCTGCCAAGTTTATTTGGAGGTGTTTGAATTTTTTCGCCTGTTTGCGAAGTTGTTGAGGTAAATTTATACGTGTGTGGCTTTCATATTTATCCGGATGAAAATAGAAATAAAGCAACGTGTCGATGGAGGTATCTACTGTGGTTTTTTCTGCCCAGTGGGGGTGTTCTTTAGCTTTGCTAATACTCACGTAGGCTTGTACTTCATCTTTTCGATGGCCACTAAGCGTGTAACCAGCCGATAACAGGCGGATGGATAATTGGCGGGAATCGGCTCGGCGGGGAAAAATTAAATCACCCGTTTGTTCGTTAAAGCTTACACCCGATGGAAAGTGGTAGGTATTTCCTTCCTGCCTCCAGGCTTGTGGGTTTGGCCCCAAAAGATTCACCATACTTTGTAGTTTATTTTCAGCCTTGGTTATTTTGCGGTAGGTGGCCTCAGCTTCTCGTTCAAGGCTGTTCACTCGCCTGGTTTTACTGCTCAGTGTAGTGAGTTTGGCATCAATCAGTCGCTTTCGATGGTTGATGGCATTTTGGTTACCGGGCGTAAGCTTCAGTAAGCTGTCGATCTCATTTTCCAGCACGGCAATCTCTTTCTCCGTCTGTGTTTTACTATCAATGGCTTTTGTAAGCGGGCTGTGATCATTAATTTTTTGCAGAGCATCAATAATATGTATCTGTCGGTACTGTTCAATGCGGTCGATGTGCGATATGCCTTTGCCGCTATGGCCATCCGGTGTGAGGCTCATGGTGGAATAGTCGGCAAACAGATGATAGCTTAAGGTGTCGTCGATGATGATGAGCATGGGCTTAAACGATGAGTCAAGGCCCCAGAGCGATGTGTGCAGGACTGTTGAAGCGCTCCCCGGCAAGCATAACTCTTTCTTTAAATGCGTTTGTAATTGCAATTGCTCATCATGCACTCTGGTTGTATAGGTAAACAGGCCAATGCCTTTGCTGTACCAGCGTTGCGTGCTATCCTTCGGATGGGGCTCCCATTCGTTTAAGAGGCCGGCCGTTCCACTGCCCTCACCGGCAGCTAAAAAGGTAGTACTTTCAAGTTCTAGTCCGCCTGAGAGTATCCTGAAAAAGTATTGGCTGCGCTGAAAACAGTAATCCGAAATAATGTCACTCCAGGTATTGAGCAGTAGCTTCTGCGTTTCGGCATCTATTTTTAGCTTCTCAAGTTGTTCTATTTTTTTAAAGATGGGTAGCGAAGGATGGGTTACACTTGTGAGTGTTTTCTCTCTCTTTTTACTGCTCATTCGTCGGGGTAACCGGGTAATGATGGGGTCTTGCAGTGTCTGAATGAGGGAATCATTAGCATTTGCACGCTGGTAAATATGTTTTTTTAATTCTTCGTTGAGCTCCCACAGGGTAATTTTGATGGCTGCTTCTGAAATAAGTCCGTTGGACGAGCCCTGAATGCTGTCGTAGTGAATAAGCAGACTTTGAGGATGGTAAATCTGGTAACGGCCGATGGCGTCGTAATCGAGCCCGGGATTCATCGTCGATACCCGATGAAAAGGACGTGTGTCAAACTCGAAATAGTGTTGCCAGTTTTGCTTTAGCACCGGTGTTTTTTGTACGATGCGGTACAGCCAGGCCGCTTGTTCGGCATCCAGCCTGTCTTGTGCCAGCAGGCTAAATATCGAAAAGAGAAGTGCTATGGTAAATTTTAAGTGCATGGTAAAGTAGCTTGTCCTATCTGGCAGTACGTTTTGAAAGTTTTCCATTATTTAAGTACTTACGGAACGTTTCTTTATGAGTGCCACGCGATGGAGAACCGTTCCATAAAACATTTTTAAGGAAGCACTAAGATAGAAAAGATATTTTTACTTAAACCTTTAGCTATCTTTGCGGCATGCAACAATTACGTAAATCAAGTCAGGTCGCTCTTCGTCAGCTCAATATTCATTCGCTTAACCAGATGCAGGAGCATACTTTTGCATGCGTTGGTAGTGGACAGGATGCAGTGCTGTTATCACCCACCGGCTCAGGTAAAACACTGGCTTTCCTTTTGCCTTTAATCGAGCAGTTGGATAGCAAAGCCGAACAAGTGCAATTGCTTATTTTGGTGCCGGCCCGGGAGTTGGCCTTGCAGATCGAACAGGTGGTTAAAAGCCTGCGCACGGGTCTGAAGGTGAATTGTTGCTATGGAGGCCATGCCATCCGCACCGAGATAAACAACCTAAAGCATCCGCCGGCTGTTTTGGTGGGTACGCCGGGGCGTATTGCCGATCACCTAAGGCGCCAATCTTTTGATCCCTCCGCGATCCGGCTCTTGGTGTTGGATGAGTTCGATAAAGCACTCGATTTAGGGTTTCAGAAAGAGATGAAAGAAATCATTGGTCAACTAAATGGGTTGCAACAGCGTGTGTTGACTTCGGCTACCACCATGGAACAGATACCTGAATTTGTTGGGCTGAAAGAGGTTGAGGTGCTTAATTATATTGAAGACGAGCCCACGCCGGAAAAGTTGGCTGTGCGGGGTGTGCGTGCCGAAGGACGCGATAAGCTGGCTGTATTTGTACGTTTAATCAGTCACCTGGGCAATGCACCCATGCTGGCTTTTGTTAACCATCGCGAAGCGGCCGACCGTATCAGTAATCATCTTACCCAGCAGGGAGTAGCGCACGATGTGTTTCATGGTGGTATGAAGCAGGAGGAACGGGAGCGGGCTTTGCTGAAGTTCCGAAACGGCAGTCATCATCTTTTGATCACAACGGATTTGGCTTCGCGTGGGCTTGATATACCCGAAATTAAATATGTACTCCACTACCATCTGCCTTCTAAAGAAGATGCCTACATTCACCGTAATGGGCGAACCGCACGCATGCATGCCGAGGGCGTGGCCTATCTGATCATGGCCGAGGATGAGCAGGTACCTGAATACATTAAAGACACGGTTTGTTTTGATGAGCTTGCTGCCGATCTACCATTACCTGCCTTGCCCGAGTGGCAAACCATCTACCTGGGTAGTGGTAAAAAGGATAAAATTAATAAGGTGGATATTGTGGGCTTATTCTTAAAAAAAGGAAAGCTGCAAAAAGAAGAGTTGGGATTAATTGACGTGCTCGATCATAGTGCTTTTGTGGCTGTCAAACGCAGTAAAGCCAAAACTTTGTTGCAGACCTTGAAAAATGAGCGCATTAAGGGTAAGAAGTTAAAGCTGGAGATTTCCAGGTAAATCATAAACTCTTAAGCCAGAGAGAAAAAAAGTGGTCGTACACTTTGTATAAACCCTTTTCGTAATATATCATTTCCTTGTTGACCAAAGTGCTAAGTGCGGTATTGACCGAGCTGGCCGACGGTAGTTTGTGTTTTTGTATAAATACCTGAGCATTAGGCTGCTCCACCCCGCTCTCTTTGGCAATGGCTTTAGCTAATTGAAACTGATTATTGGTAAGTAAGTTGCGATAGTTGATAAAGATATTTTCGCGTTCTTTCAGTATGCCATAGCAGGCATCATAAAGTATTTGGTGGGTGTAGCGCCTGGTGTTTACTGCAAATACTTTATTGAAGAAATATTGGACATAAAAGGTGTAGTTGTCCAATATATCAAGCCATTCTTTAATCAGAGCAATGTCAATATGCTTTTTACCCAGTGTAAAGTGGTGATGGACAAAGGAAGCATAAGTATTTGTGTTAATGCGGTTTAGGTATAGTATTTCGCTGCTTTGATAAAAGGGGCGTGAGCTATTTGTAAACATCGTTTCGAGAATATGCTTGCTGCTGCCTGAAAAGATAAAGCGTATATCCGGATATTCCTGGCTAAATTTCCTAAACCAGGCTTCCACATTCTTTTCCGGGTAGGTACTTATCTGTTGAAATTCGTCAAAGGCAATGATGAAGGGGTGCTTATGGCTGCCAATGTAGCTAAATAGTAGGTTAAGATCGTTGATAGATTCATTTTCCGACTTGTATCCAAATTCTAGTTCGGGTGCACCCGTAATGGCATTAAACGATAGTTTGGCTTTAATTCCACTGATTAATTCGCTTATATTTTCAAGAAAGCGTTTGCTTCTTTGTCGTTCGAACAAAAGGAGTGATGTGCTGATTTCTTTCACCATATCACTTAAATTTGTGGTTGACATAATGTCTAAATACAGTGTATTTTGTATGTTCTTTTCTCGATTTATATGGTATAAAAGATGCTTTATCAATCCGGTTTTACCTATTCTTCGTAGCGAAATTAAGGTGATGTTACGGCCATTTTCTATGGCGTTGATTAACTTTTGCACCTCTATCTCTCTGTCGCAGAATAGTTCCGGAGATTTGTAGCCGTATAATAAAAATGGATTTTTCATATTCTTTTAATTTATTACGTAATTTACGTAACGCAAAACCCGTAACGCAATTTACGTAATAAATAGCAAAATAAAAACTGTACTTACGATAGCTTAGCACCTTCATAAATCCATACTCCCTTTCTGCCGTCCTGTGCCTGTCGATACATGGCTTCGGCTACATCGCTGGCTTTTATGGCTCTGTATTTCCGCCAGGGCCATTGCAGAAAGGGCTTCAGTAAGTACATTGCTTTTTCCGATAGTTTTTCTGCCAAGCGAAATTCCCGACGATCACCCAGCAGCAGCGAGGGTCTGAAAATATGCAATGTCGGTAATTGCAGCGCCCTTAGCTCGTTTTCCATCTGTCCTTTTGTACAAAGGTAAAAATTAGCGGCCTGCGCATTGGCACCCACCGAACTAATAACTAAAAAGCGTTGGCATTGTTGCTTTTTTGCCCATCGCCCCAGTCTTACCACATGGTGCTGATCAACTTCTGTAAAGGCTTTTTTACTGCCTGCTTTTTTAATGGTTGTGCCCAGACAGCAAAAGACATCTTCAAATGTTTCAGGACCGCTATATCGATCCAGATGCTTAAACTGAATTAGCTCCTGAGTGAGTTTAGGATGGCTAATGGGTAGATGCCTTCGAACCAGGGCGTGCACACCGGCATAGTTCGAACTGTTTAGTAAGCGGGTCAATAGTGCCTGACCCACCAGGCCGGATGCACCGGCAATAAGGGCTCGTTTCATTTTTCGAAGTTACATAAAATTAAAGGTAGTTTCTTATTAATGGAAATGTAACAAGAATGTAACATTGGCTTAACAGGGCTGTAATACCGCAGTCCTATGTTTGCAGCAGGAAATAATAGAACAGCACACAATTTTATTGAGACAATATTAATAAATTATCAGCACAGGATATGAAAATTAGACTATTAACATTAGCAGTCATGGCCGTTATCGGATTGAACATGGCGGGTACAGCTCAGGAAAAGACAAGCTTTAAAGCCTCGGGTAAGCCAACTTTTAAAATCTTTTCGAATTACCACAGCACCATAACTGACGGCAAGACATATAACCAATTTGAATTAACCAGGGCTTATTTAGGCTATCAGCATCAATTCAGCGAAAACTGGTCAGGTAAATTAATCTTTGATGTGGGTAACCCAAAGGATGGTGGCGGCCTGGAGATGACGGCCTATGTAAAAAATGCCTTATTGAGCTATAAGAAAGATGCCTGGACGGTTAATTTTGGTATGATCAGCACGACATCTTTCAAAACGCAGGAAAAGTTTTGGGGCTATCGTTATCTACTAAAGTCCTTTCAGGATGAGTATAAATTTGGTGCGAGTGCCGACCTGGGTATCAGCGCCGCCTATAAGTTCAATGACAAACTGAGTGCCGACCTGATTCTGATCAATGGAGAAGGCTATAAAAAGCTGGAGCAGGACAGTATTTTTACCATAGGAGCCGGTATTACGCTTAGGCCTTTAGAGCAACTAGCATTGCGTGGCTATTTCGAAACAACTACAAAGGATGAGGGAGCCATTAAGCGCCAAAACAGCTTGGCACTTTTTGCCGGGTATCAGCTTAAGAAGCTATCCATAGGTGCCGAATTTAACAAGCAGTTTAACCATGGCATGGAAGAAGGGCTTGATATGACTGGTTACTCATTTTATTCAACACTGAAGCTTAAAGCATCAAAACTATTTGCCCGTTTCGACATGCTGGAGTCTGAAAATGATTGGAATGCCGCTAAGGATGGTAACCTGTTTGTGTTGGGTGCCGAGTTCAATCCGGTTAAGGGCATTAAAATCAGTCCCAACTATCGAAACTTCTCACCCTCGGCAACAGGTAGCGCCAAGGTGGATTACATCTATGTGAACTGCGAAATTAAATTTTAGAAATAGGAAACGTGCCATGAGCATAGCAGATCAGGCATAAGCATGACCTATATAGCGCGTTTTATATGACAATTGTAAAAAAATAAGACAATGAAAAAATTATTAACCATTCTCTTGATCGGTGCCGTAATGGGCGCATGTCAGACAGGCAATAAAAAAGGAGCAGATAACAAGGCATCCGATTCAGTTAGTATTGCAGCGGCTGGAGCAACCTTCCCAATGCCTTATTATAATATGATTATTAAAGATTACATTGGCAAAACCGGTACTTTGGTAACCTATGGCGGTATTGGTTCGGGCGGTGGCATCAAAAGCCTAAAAGACAAGGTAGTTGATTTTGGTGCGACTGACGCCTTCTTATCCGATGCTAAAATGGCCGATATGCCTGCAGAAATAGTGCATATTCCCACTTGTTTAGGCGCTGTTGTTATTGCTTATAATCTGGAGGGTGTAGAAGGACTTAAACTGACGAGTGAATTGCTGGAAGGCATTTTTATGGGAAAGATTACCAATTGGAACGATAGCCTTATTAAAGCTAATAACCCAGGCGTAAACCTCCCTGATTTGGCCATCACCTTCGTGCACCGTTCGGATGGTAGCGGTACCACTTATATTTTCAGCGATTATATGAGTAAGATAAGTGCAGCTTGGGCCGATCAGGTGGGAACAGGTAAATCCTTACAATGGCCAGTGGGCATGGGTGCCAAAGGTAATCCGGGTGTAACCGGCACCATTAAATCTACAGTGGGTGCCATTGGTTACGTAGGTAGCGAGTATGCTTTTGCCCAAAAATTGCCGGTGGCCTTACTGCAAAATCAAAGTGGTAATTACATCGAGCCTTCCATTGCGTCAATCAGTGCAGCAGCTCAGGGCGCCTTGCCTGCCGATACACGTGCCATGCTAACCAATTCGGACGATGCCAATGCTTATCCAATCTGTGGTTTTACTTGGTTAATACTTTACAAAGAGCAGGCTTATGGTGGACGAAGTAAAGCCCAGGCCCAGGCAACACTTGAGTTTTTAGATTGGGTAGTGAGTGCTGATGCACAGGGCGTGGCTGAAAAAGTTAACTACGCACCACTTCCCGCTAAAGCAGTGAATCAGGCAAAATCAATATTACGCTCAGTTACCTTCAATGGCGAAGCTTTATTGAAGTAAGGACCTACCGGAGTAAAAACATAAGCTATTGGAATAAGATGCCCTCAGGGTCTTATTCCTGTAGCTTACAACAACAGAGATAATGAAGTCCGATACGATAACCAAATACGTATTATTAGTTTCATCAATTGTTATTTTATTGGTTTCGGCCGGTATGGTTTTTTCGCTGATTGGCGATGCGTTGCCGGTTTTTGAGAAATTTGGTTGGCGGTTTATCACATCAAGCGAATGGAATCCCACTGAAGGCAGAGAAAATTACGGAGCCTTGCCTTTTATTGCAGGTACCTTAAGTACCTCTATTTTGGCACTCATCATTTGCCTGCCCATGGCCTTTGCCACTGCCCTGTTTTTAGCCGAGTATTTTAAAAAATCATCCCTTTCAACCATCATTGGCTCCATGGTCGATTTATTGGCAGGTGTACCGTCTATTGTTTATGGCTTGTGGGGATTTTACACCCTGCGTCCTTTCATTGTTTCGCTGGGGCTCGATGCGCAGGGCTATGGTATTTTTACCGCAGGCCTGATTCTGGCCATCATGATTATTCCCTATGCTACCTCGCTGAGCGCCGAAATTATTTCCATGGTGCCCAACGAGCTTAAGGAGGCGGCTTATTCTTTAGGAGCCACCCGTATGGAAGTCATCTTTAGTGTGGTACTGCCCAATGCCCGTTCGGGTATTGTTGCCAGTTTCATCCTGGCCTTTGGCCGGGCTTTAGGCGAAACCATGGCGGTTACCATGCTCATCGGAAATGCCAATATCATACCTACCGGACTATTTAGCACCGGCAACAGTATGGCCAGTGTCATTGCCAATCAGTTTGGCGAAGCTGATGGTTTAAAATTGAGTGCCTTAATAGCCATTGGTCTTTTATTATTTGCAATAACAGGTATTGTAAATGCCATTGGTAAACTGGTTATTAAAAAATTGTCTTAATTGATTATAATAACATGGAAAGCGAAATAAGGGCAGTAGATTACAGCGCCAAAAGCACTTACCGTAATATTAAAGATAAACTATTTTTATGGGGAGTGATTGTTGTATCCATCATTACTATTTCCCCCATTGTGCTCATTATTGGGCAATTAGTATTTAAGGGTTTTAAGCAGATTAATTTCTCTTTTTTCACAGAAGTAACACCCAGTACCTACGAAGCCATGACGGCCATTGCCAATGGTGAATTAATTCCGGGAGGTATCGTTAATGGTATTACCGGCACCCTGCTGATTGTTGCCATTGCCGCCTTAATAGCCATTCCTGTGGGTATTTTAATTGGCTTGTTCTTATATGAAAATAAGGGTAAAATATATGCCAACCTTATTCGTAACCTTTCGGATATACTGCAGGGTGTTCCCTCTATTGTTTTGGGTCTGATTGCTTATTTGTGGGTGGTAAAGGGGGTTACCCAAGGTTATTCGGCCCTGGCAGGGAGCGTGGCTTTAGCCATTATGATGTTACCTCTGATTATTCGCTCAACAGAAGAAACTATGCTGATGCTACCCGGTTCGTTAAAAGAAGCCGGATTAGCTTTGGGGGTGCCGTATTATAAAGTGATTCTGCGGGTTTTGATACCTTCTGGTTTGAGTGGTTTGTCCACGGGCATTTTACTGGCCATATCGCGCATCCTGGGCGAAACGGCGCCACTTTTGTTAACCACGCTGGGTAACCCTATGATTAACTGGAATCCGGCAGAGCCAACAAGTGCTGTTCCGCTGCTGATATGGGATTTTTATAACGACCCTAACATGGCAGATTTAATCTGGAGCTCTTCCCTCTTTTTGATGGGCTTTGTATTAACCCTGAATATTATTGCAAAGCGAATTGCAGCTAAACACTAAGGAAATTATAATTATGAATAATAATATAGACATTGTTAATAACCCGGTTCTTTCCATCAAAGACTTGTCCATCGCCTATAATAAGGCCGATAAATACGCTGTGAAGGACATTAATGTGACCATTAAAAAAAATGCCATCACGGCTATTATGGGACCATCAGGTTGTGGTAAAAGTACCTTGTTGCGCGCCATTAATCGGATGCACGAGCTGTATCCGGATATTAAAACGGTGGGTGATATTTATCTGAACGAGGAAAATATCATGAAGATGTCCACCATTCATTTAAGGCGTAATATCGGTATGGTTTTTCAGCGGCCTAACCCTTTTCCAACCATGAGTATTTATGATAATGTATTGGCAGGCTACAAGTTAAATGGCATTCGGCTTAAAAAGACTGAACGCGATGATATTGTGGAACGTTCCTTATCCAATGTGGCTCTGTGGGACGAGGTGAAGGATGCCTTGCATAAAAAAGGAACCTTTTTATCCGGCGGTCAGCAGCAGCGCTTGTGTATTGCCCGTTCCCTGGCTTTTCAGCCGGAGGTAATATTATTGGATGAGCCAACGTCGGCATTGGACCCCATTGCCACATCCAAAATAGAAGATTTGCTGGTTGAGCTTAAGAAAAACTATACCATTGTGATGGTTACCCATAATATGGCGCAGGCAGCGCGTATTTCCGAGTATTCCATGTTTATGTATTTGGGCGATTTGGTTGAATATGGTAAAACAAAGATGATGTTTACTAATCCGCGCGTCCGCAAAACGGAGGAATATCTGACCGGAAAATTTGGTTGATGAATAGGCTTATCCAGAATGGAGGTTTAATTATATCTCCAAAAATCTATGCGAAATCAACTTTTAACGATTAAGTACACCCTTAAAACCCTCAAAAATAATTGAGTATGTTACAAAAAGACAAGGCCCTAAAAAAGATAGATAAAGACTTTAAAAGCTACGCTGATTTAATGATGCAGCAGTTAACTGCACTGGAAAGGTTGGTGCAAACTGGGTATGAAAAGTTTGATGAAGAAATTAAGCAAATAGAGGCCACCGAGCAAAAGCTGGATATCTACGAGGTGCAGATTAGTGAAAAGATTATAAATGCCATCGTATTGCATCATCCGGTAGCTTCTGAATTACGTAACCTGATGGCCTGTTACCGCATTGTTATTAACATGGAACGTATTGGTGACCTGGTGAAGGATGTGGCCCGCTTTATTCAGAAAATTGAGGATTCTAAGTTGTATGGTGACCTGTCGGACTTCATTTTTAACATGATTACCGCTAGCAATAGCATGGTTGAAAAATCACTCTTGTCATTTATTAACAAGGACCGGGAGGCAGCTCTATGGACCATTAAAAACGATGAGGTGATTGATGAAATCTATAAGAAGATGTTGAAAAAGGGTATTAAAAAAACCAGTTTGCAGGATGAAGCGCGTGAGATGCTGGTGAACCTGATCAATTTCAAGAGTATTATCTCAAAAATTGAGCGCATTGGCGATCATGCCTGCCACATTGCCGAAGCCTCCATTTTTGCGCAGGACGGTAGAGATATCCGGCATCAAAACATGATGGAGTAAACAAGAGTTGGTATTTCCTTGTATATTCGTGTAAACTTTAATCGCATGAATGAAAGTAAGAAACGAATATTAATTATCGATGACGAGGAGGACCTTTGCGAAATATTGCAATTTAATCTCGAAAGCGAGGGCTACGAAACAGATATCGCATACTCAGCGGAGGAAGCGTTGAAAAAGGACTTGAAAGCATTCGATCTTTTATTAGTGGATGTGATGATGGGAAAAATGTCGGGTTTTAAGTTGGTTGATGTCATCCGTAAAGAGTTAAGACTCACGGTGCCCGTTATTTATCTGACAGCGCGGGGTGCAGAAAACGATGTACTGACGGGTTTTAACCTGGGAGCCGATGATTATATAACCAAGCCCTACTCGCTTAAGGAGTTGATTGCCCGCGTTAAAGTGGTACTGCGGCGTAATACTACCATTCAAGAGAAGAGTCGCATTATTGAACTTAAAGGCTTGGTTTTAGACCTTGACCGTAAAGGCCTGGCCATCGATGGAGAGCAGGTACCCTTGACTCGTAAGGAATATGAGATATTAAAATTATTTTTTGAACATCAATCCAGAGTATTTTCACGCGATGAAATTCTGCAGCTAATATGGGGCGATGATGTAATAGTGGCCGACCGAACCGTTGATGTAAATATAACCCGGCTTCGAAAGAAGTTGAAACATTATGGTGAGTATTTAAAGAACAGGCCCGGTCTTGGTTATTTTTTTGAAGTATAATCATTAATAATAGCGTGTTATGTTTTCTAAAGTCAGTTATAAACGTAGGTTGTTTATTTACTTTTTTTCTGTTTTTTCGGTCTTATTAGTATCGTTTTTGTTATTTCAGTACAAGCGCGAAAAACAGTTTAGAACTATGCAGCTCGAGAATACACTCGATGGTATAACGGATCTGACCAGCCGCTTTATTGAGCATAACAGCATTCTTGAGACTAAAAATTATGCGCTGCTGGATTCTTTAATGCAGATTGTGCCTACCCGGGATACCCGCATTACCCTAATCAATAGCGAGGGTCAGGTTCTGTACGATAACTTTGTAAAAAATTTAGAAGGTCTCGAAAATCATTTGCAGCGTCCCGAAATTCAACGGGCTAAATTTTCAAAATCCAATACAGGTTCCAACATCAGGCATTCGGCTTCAACCAATCAGAATTTTTTTTACTATGCACATAATTATGGAGCCTATTACATCCGGGCAGCCGAAGTGTACGACGAGGCGATTCAAAGCTTTTTAAAGGCCGATCATGCCTTTCTGATATTTATCGCCTTTGTATTTGTGGTTGCATTCGTTGTGTTATCCTTTGTAACTAGCAAGTTGAGCGAGAGTATTACCAAGTTGAAAGATTTTGCTATTAACCTTCAACAAAATAAAGGTGTCAACAGTAATATTCAATTTCCAAGCAACGAATTAGGTGTGATAGGTGATCAAATTGTCTCGATGTATAAAAATCTGGATGAGGCTAAGACCGCATTAAGCACAGAAAAAGAAAAGCTGATTAAGCATTTATTTGTATTGCGCGAAGGCGTCGGGTTTTTCTCTGCCGATAAAAAGGCATTGTTAACCAACAGTCACTTTGTACAATATCTCAATTTGATTGCCGAGCAGGCGTCCATCAACCCCGAACATCTATTTGAAATCAAAGAATTAAAGTCCTTACATAAGTTTATCACCAAGTTTGTGGATAAAAATACCGATGAAATCAACGCCAATAACCTGCCCCAAATGAGTGATACGCTCTTTAAAAATGGATACTACTTCGATATTAAGTGTATCGTTTTTCCGGATAAAAGTTTTGAGGTATATATTAATGATATAACCAAGTTGGAAACCCGCAAGTTATTGAAGCAGCAGATGACCTCCAATATTTCGCACGAGTTGAAGACGCCCACGACGTCCATTTTTGGTTACCTCGAAACCATCTTGAGTAATGCGGATCTACCGGCAGATAAGAAGGATTACTTTATCCAAAAGGCCTATGCACAAACACAACGACTGACTGAGTTGTTGGAGGACATTTCGGTGCTCAACAAAATTGAAGAAGCAGTGTCTAATTTTCAGTTTGAAGCCATTGCTATCAGACAGGTGGTGGATGAAGTACTGGATAATAATCAGGAGCGGATTGATAAAATTAATGCCCGTTTAAAGGTTGGCATCGATGATGCTGTGGTGGTCAAAGGCGATCGCTCTCTTCTCGAGTCAATCTTTGAGAATTTGGTGGGCAATTCCCTGAACTATGCAGGCGATAATATTACCATCGATATTACTATGTATCACCAGGATGAGGAGTTCTATTATTTTTCGGTTGCCGATAATGGTATCGGTATTCCGGAAGAGCATCTGGCACGCATCTTTGAGCGATTTTACCGTGTTGATGCCGGGCGCTCGCGTAAGTCTGGCGGTACCGGATTAGGATTAGCCATTGTGAAGCATGCCGTTAACTTGCACAAGGGGGAGGTGTCTGTTAAAAATGCCCCCAAGGGTGGTGCCGCATTTTTCTTTAGCCTGCCTAAGTCGGTTTCCTGATTATCGCTTGCTTTCATAAGCAGGGATACATACAATCTTTACATAATAAAAACGCTGTGACTTTTTTTCGGAGCCACAGCGTTTTTGTTATTTTCTATTGAGGATCAGGGTATTTAAGATCTGATTCGTCACTAAAAGCAACAGCGTATTGTTAGTACTCCCAGTCTAATCCGTACTGATCGCTGATGTCCAGCGGTGGCATGGGGCCGTCAAGGTCTTTAAGGTCTTTCACATACCAATCCATCCACGCTATCTGACGGTATAACACATCGATGCGACCTACTTGTTTGCGGTTGCCATGCCCTTCGCCAGGATATTGCACCAGGCGCACGGCAGGGTGTCTATTCATTTTCATACGGCGGTATAATTCAAGGCTTTGCGAGGGATGGATGCGTGGGTCGGCGGCTCCGCCATAGATGAGGGTGGCTGTTTTACTTTTATGAGCATGGTAAACCGGGCTGCGCTTTAAATTCATTTCCCATTGCTTCTCCAGCGGGTCGCCGCTGTGCACATACAGTTCTTCGTAGGCGATATCTGTAGTTCCTTTTTTACTAATCACATTGGTGATGCCCACAAATACCGCGGCTGCCCTGATATAATCGGTGTAATAGGTGGCAAACCAGGCGGATGCGTAGCCGCCATAGGAGCCACCGGCCATGCCCACACGGTCTTTATCAGCACCGTAATTTTCTACCAGGTAGTCAATGCCATCGGCCAGGTCATCAAACTCCTTACCGGCCGGGTCTTTAAAGCCCTGCATGGCAAAGTCGACGCCATAGCCCGTGCTGGCCCTATAGTTAAAGTAAGCAACCAGGTAGCCTTTGCCCGCCATCACTTGCCCGGGCGTTGAGTAGCCGCTGAGCCAGCCATTGCTATGGTGCGATTCCGGTCCGCCATGCACGTAAACAATTAAGGGATATCTTTTACCCTCCTGGTAGTCTACGGGCTTAATTAAAAGACCTTCGATGCGCATACCGTCGCGGGCACTGAATTTAATTATTTCTTGCTTGCCCAGCTTCGTCTGGGCCAATTGTGGGTTCAGGCTGCTTATTTTAACCGGGGCAGATTGCCCATCCCAATGGTAAATATTTGATTGATCGCGGGGCGTACTTCCGCTGAAGGCAAAGGAATCAAAGCCGGCTGAATAGACAGGAGCGCTGAATATTATGCCCTCTTTGGCCGCATCTAGCATCAGCTTTCTCTTTTCGTTTTTAATTGAAGTAGTAAAGAGTTTTGGATATACGCCTTCATGGGCAAGGTAGGCGATTTCTTTATTATTCTTCCAGGCGCACCAGCTGATATGTCCCCTGTAGTTACTAGGCGTAAGGTTGGAGGTTTCGCCATTGGCAAGGCTTACTTTGTACAGCTGACTAACAGCATGGTCGTTAATATTTAAGGCGCCGGTGTAGGCCAGGTGCTTGCCATCAGGACTGAAGCAGTAATTGCCCAGCTTACCTACGTTATTGAGTACCCGCTTACGCTTACCTGCTTCCAGGTCATACACATGTATTTTTCGGAACATATAGCGCTGATCGATAAGCTTCTGATCCGTTGCAGAATAAGCCAGCTGTTTGCCCTTCTGGTCAAAATTGAAGTCCCACACATTCCCTGTTTCTGTTAACTGATGTATAGCAGTTTGCATGAAGGCCTCATCCAGTTCAATCAGGAAGAGCCTATCGTTCTTTATGTTTTCCTCAAAAGTTATAAAGTCATAGCCCCGCTTCTTCAGTTCCTTCTCTTTGTCGGAAGAAGGTGTGGAGGAAAGGTAAGCAAAACCTTTGCCATTGGGATGCCACTGAAAGGTGTTAACGCCGTTTTCCTGATGGGTGACCTGTATGGCTTCGTCGCTATTTTCGGCAAGGACAAATATCTGATAGTGGCCTTTAGTTCTCTTTTTGAAAGCCAGATGCTTACCGTTGGGGCTCCAATGTGGAGCCCTTCCCTTAAGCTGATCACTAAATAGGGCCTTGCTTTGTCGGGTACTTACATCCATCACCCTGTATTCAGCATGCGAACCACCCGGTGCTTCGTTGGGTGTGCGGGGCTTGTAGACAGTATAAAGCAGTTGTTTGCCATCGGGGTGCATTTGCACGGTTCTGGCCCTTTGCAGCTGCAGCAGCTCAGCAGGCGATAACACGTTTTGTGCCTGCATGCCATAATTGGAGATGAAAATAATGAGCGCCAGCAAGAAAGTGGCATTATTAATTCGTTGCATAATTGTGGAATTTGAATTTGCTTAAAGATAAAAAGAATGTGACTGATTGGTTGGATATTGATCAGTATTTGTGCTGTGGTATATGTGCAAGGCACTGTTGTACAGTTTTTCAAAGGCCTTCCTTTTGCTTCGTTAAAAATGCTAGTTTTGTAAAAAAATATTAAAATGCCTTGGGAAAAAAGATGGTTTCAGTTCGCCGTGCTGCTATTACTGGGTTTGGTTTGGGGGAGTTCGTTTATCCTAATGAAGATCGGTCTGAAAAGTTTTACCAATATACAAGTGGCTACGCTGCGCATGGGTTTCGCTTCTATGTTTTTGTTGCCCTGGGCCCTTCGATACATCCGGACTCTAAAGCGGCCTGACGTACTGCCGCTTATTATTGCCGGCTTTGTGGGTAATTTTATACCGGCCTTTCTCTTTACCACGGCTCAAACACGCATCGATAGCTCGCTGGCAGGTATGCTTAACTCTTTAACACCCGTTTTCACTTTGCTGCTCAGTGTGTTGGTTTTTCGTATAAAAAGCCGGCTTAGCCAGTTTATTGGCATTGGTATGGGTTTGTTGGGTGCATTGGGCTTAATTGTATCGGGCGAGGATGTGGCGCTGAGTAACCTTAATGCTTATGCTTTTTTTGTGGTGGCTGCCACAATTTGCTATGCCGTTAATATTAACGTAGTGAAAGCCTATCTTACGCACCTCAGTGGAATACGGATTACCGCCCTGTCCTTCTTCTTTTTTGGTCCTTTGGCTGCCGTCATTTTTTTCAGCACCGATATTCAAGCTGCCACACTGAATGCCCATTGGCAGCTTCACCTGGGAGCCATGATTTTGCTCGGACTTGTGGGTACGGCAAGCGCCATGCTGCTGATGAATACGCTCATAAAATACAGCTCGCCGGTGTTTGCCTCCTCCGTAACCTATGTGATTCCAATCTTTGCCATTATGTGGGGATTGTTAGATGGTGAGCAGGTTACCGCTTATCACCTACTGTTTATGGGTGTTGTGCTGTTCGGCGTGTACTTGATTAACCGGGGGAAGTAAGGTGCAGACGGAGATTTCATGGCGTTTTCTTATTTCTAACATTATAAACTACTCTATACGCCTTAAGGGCGTCTGATATTGGCATTCTTTTTTTAGTAGCCAGATGAAAATATTGTTGTTCTATGAAACGGCTCTCTATTACACAGCACTGGTAAAGAACTGTTCGGTCGGTACTTAATTAATAGTGTGCTTTTACAACTACCTACTCGTCATGCGAATAATTATAAGTATCATAACAAAGCCCTGCCATAAGATTATCCGTCCTTAAGGCAGGGCTTTTTTTGACTCAATACTATATCGACAAATCGTGAGTTGAATTATTTAAGTCGGCATGACGAATACTTTATTTTTTGCGCCTTGCAAATCAGTCCCACTACTCATCTCTTCTAATACTTACTTGGCTGGAACGTTATTTAAAGTTTTGGTGAATTCCATTTAACCTTCAGGTAACATTCCGTGAGTTCTTTTGCAGCGATTAATAAATCGAATGGAAACATAAACCCAAAAACATGATGTTACAATGTGAAGAGAGTGATTGATGATGGAGTAAGCGTTTATTAAAACCAAAAGCAGGACATGCGCCAACATGTCCCACAAAAAAGATTAAAATTTAAAACACGACAAAATTATGAAAAAAGAATATTTTTTCATTGAATACCGTAATTTCATGCCAGTATCGAAATGGTTAAAGATTACAAAATTAGCCACCTTGTTACTTTTCATGGGAACCTTACAAGGTTTTGCTCTCAATGGTTCAGACCAGACAGAAGAGGAGTTTAAAAAAGAACCAGGTGCGAATGCATTAGCCTTGCATGAATCAATTGTGAATAGTGAAGACCAGGTTGGTAAGCTGCAGGATGTTCAGCTGCTTACCGGTAAGGTTATTGATGCTTCTGGTGAGCCGATTCCTGGCGTAACCGTTTCCTTAAAAGGCACAACAATCGGTACGGTCACCAATTTTGACGGGGAATTTACCCTTTCAACAGATCAAACGGGCGACGTGCTGTTATTTTCTTTTATAGGTATGAAAACGGTTGAAGTGCAGATTGACAACCGCGAAGTCTATGAAGTGGTGATGCAGGACGAGACTGTTGGTCTTGAGGAGGTTGTAGCCATTGGTTACGGTAAGGCTAAGAAAGGCGAATTGTCAACGTCCATCGCCACGGTAGAAGGGGTTGAAAAAATGAGCAGCCGTGCCATTAAGTCAACCGAAGATTTTCTGCAGGGCAATGTGGCCGGCGTAACAGTGGTGCAAGATGGTGGCGACCCCACGAGCACCCCCAATGTGGTGATTCGCGGAGTCGGTTCGGTAAACAACGAGTCGCCCCTGTGGGTGGTGGATGGCATGCCTTATTATGGTGGGCCTTTAAACCCGAACGACATCGAGAGCATGACCATTTTAAAAGATGCGGCATCGGCTTCTATTTATGGTGCACAGGCTTCTTCTGGTGTTATAGTGGTCACCACAAAAAGTGGTAAAGAAGGTAAGCCAAAGGTGAATGTGGATCTTTACACGGGTGTGCAAACAGCCAATAAGCTGCCAACGCCCTTAACGGCTCAGGAGCAGAGCATGGCTTACAATATTGCCACCGATAACGCGGGACAAGGACGTTTGCCGGCGCACGACGCGGCTCAAAACCCATGGGGTGCTGTAAACCGTACCAACTGGGTGGATGCCATCTTTAGAAACGCCAGCGTGTATAATGCTAATATTTCGCTTAGCGGTGGTAATGATAAGGGACGTTATATGACCTCGTTTAATTACCAGGATCGGGAAGGTTTATTAGTTGGTACCAATTCTAAGAAGTTTGGGTTTCGTATGAAGTCGGAGTATGACCTCAGTGATAAAATTACCGTGGGCGAAAATTTTTATCTGACGCATAACAACGCGGTGGGCGCAAATACCAGCTCCAGCTATTCGGGGGCCATTATTAATGCCATTTACATGCCTTCGGCGGCACCTGTTTATGATGAGGATGGTGCCTATCATGGGGTAGCCCCTGAAGGGTCGATCTTTGCAGGTGCCTATGGCGATGTTTATAACCCGGTGGCCTTATTAAAACGTCCCAATGTAAACAATCCAACTACTACCTATAATGCCAATGCATATATCGATGCCGATATTGTTGAGGGCTTGAAGTTCCGTTCATCGTTTTCTTATGATATTGTGAGCGATGATTATAAAAAGTTTACGCCGATGATTCCGGAATCCGGGCGGCGCACAGAAATGAATTATCTGGATCAAAGCTGGTCGGATCGTCATAAGTGGATTTGGGATAACCAATTGACCTACAATGTGGATTTTGGCAAGCACAAGCTGGACTTAACCGGTGTGTATTCATCTCAGAAAACCAATTACGAAGCTAACGACGTTCATTTGCAGGGATTCTCGCAGGAAGCCGATTGGTACCAGTATATGGAGAATGGTGAAGAGATGATTGAATGGGGTAGTGACGTTTACGAAGATGCTTTAACCTCGGCCATCGGACGGGTGCGCTACAATTACGCCGATAAATATTACCTGTCGGGTAGCATTCGTTCAGATCGTACCTCCCGATTAGACAAGGCTAATAACAGCGATGTATTTTCTTCAGTTTCTGCTGCCTGGCGCGTGTCATCTGAGCCCTTTATGCAATCCCTGAGCTGGATTAATTCATTAAAGCTTCGCTTATCGTGGGGTCAGATTGGTAATATTCAATCGGTGGGTTACTATGCTTACAACGTACCGTTGTCATCGCACCGGCCTTACTTGGGAGCACAACCGACATACTTGCCCGGTTATTATGTGGGACAGCAATCCAACAGAAACCTTAAATGGGAGACCTCTGAGACTTATGATGCCGGCATTGATATGACTTTGCTGGATAATAAACTGGAAGTAGTGGCCGATTATTTCTGGAAATACACCAACGATATGATTATGACCAATTCGGCTGATCCGCATACGGGTGTAAGTAAAGGGCCTACCTCCAACGTGGGAACGGTTAAAAACTGGGGCTATGAGTTAGGACTGACCTACCGCGACCACAGCAAGCCGTTTAAGTATTCAGTGGGCCTTAACCTTTCTTCGATACAAAATGAGCTGCAGGATTTAGAAGGTTACACCAGCGACTATATCGCTCATAATAACAATGTACGTGGTACCTTGTATCCTTACCGTTCGATGCCCGGTGAATCGTTGTACTCTTTCTACCTGATACCTTGTGAGGGTACATTCAAGAGTCAGGCTGAAGTGGATGCCCACGCCCGGAATGGTGCCCTGATTCAGCCCAATGCCCAGCCCGGTGATCTTAAATTTACCGATGTAGACGGCGATGGACAAATTACCGATGGTGATCGTATCTTCCATGGCAATGCCTTCCCCGACTTTACCTATTCCATGAATTTCTCGGCCGAATACAAGGGGTTTGATTTAGCTATGCTATGGCAAGGGGTTGGTCAAACACAAGTATTTAATGGTTATAAATACTCGGCCTATAATATGGCAGAACAAACATATAACCGCGATAACCGTGTGCTGAATGCCTGGTCGGAAAGCAATAGGGGCTCAAACATACCACGCCTTCAAACCGTTGACAATAACCGGAATTTTGGAACCAACTCAACCTGGTACCTGGAAGATGCCGCTTATCTGCGCCTGAAAAACCTGACCTTAGGTTACACCTTACCAGCGTCTACATTGAATAAATTAGTTGAGGGCTCGTCATTGCGGGTTTATGTTTCAGCGGAAAACCTACTGACCATCACCGATTATTCCGGTATGGATCCTGAAGTAGGAGGTATTGGTTTCGATGTGGGTAACTATCCTGTAGCCCGCGTATTGTCGGCCGGTTTATCGCTTTCTTTTTAAGCTTCAAACAAATCAAACAGAATAAAAGAAAAATAGTGATGAAAAAGATTCAATTATTAAAATATATATTACCTGCACTGTTAATCGGAAGCCTGATCAGTTGTTCAGACGATTTTACCGACCTGGTGCCCAAAGGAAGTGCCACGCAGGGTAACTTCTGGCAAAATGAGGCCGATGCCCTGGCGGGTGCCAATGCCATGTACTATTACATGAAAGATGAAGACATGTTTACCCGCGGTTTTATGTGGTACATTAATGCCTCCGACGATATGATTACAGGACGGGTGAATGCCAAAGCAGATGCGGCTGTTTACTTTAACCTGAGTGGCGACGAGGGGTATTTCAGTTGGATGTATCCACAGAGTTATAAGGTGATACGCCGGGCCAACGATGTGATTGCGAATGTACCTGCTATCGATATGGACGAAAACCTGAAACAGCGCATTCTCGGTGAAGCTTATTTTATGCGTGGCTTCCACTATTTCTGGTTGGCACACACCTATGGTGATAATGGCGCTAACGGCGGTGTACCCATCATCACCGAAGCCAATATGTTTGACGACCAATTTACCCGACCGGCCAGTGTGATTGACAATTACGAGCATATTGTCAGCGATCTGGAAAAGGCGGCTGAGCTCTTGCCATTATTTACTGAATACGCCAGTGAAGACCTGGGGCGGGCGCATAAAGATGCTGCGTTGGCTTATATCGCTAAAACGAATCTGTATTGGGCACAATACGATGAGTCTAAATGGGCCGAGGTGGTGCGCTATTGCGATATGGTAACGAATTCGGGCTCTAACAGGCATGTGCTGGATACGGATAATCCGGATCTTGACTTCCGCAATGTATTTACCGCTGAGAACGATTTTGGACCCGAGTATATCTGGTCGGCCGTTTCGGGCGTGGATGCCGGCAGTAAGTTACCCGGTGTGATGCTGGAGAACAAAGGCTGGGGCGATTACAATGGTTGGGGTTATTATCAGCCAACATTAGAGTTGTATAACGCTTTTGAAGCAGGTGATGCGCGTCTTAAAGCTACTATTTTAGAATTCGGACAGGAATTTAAATGGTTTGGCGAAACCCGTCAATACGCCTCACAAAACTCACAAAGTGGCTTCCAGTTTAATAAATACATGGAGCCTTATGGCTATGACAATCCGGTAGGAACGACCATTAATCCTAATGGTAATGCACCTACAACCATTGCCGATGTGCCCATCTTGCGCTATTCTGAAATTGTGCTGATGAAAGCAGAGGCCTTGCTGATGCAAGGACAAAATGCGGATCTGGATATTAATGCCATACGCGATCGGGCTGGCTTAGCGCTACTAAGCGGCGCTACCATGGATGATCTGAAGCAGGAGCGCCGGGTGGAGTTCGCCGGTGAGTTTGCCAATCGCCACTTCGACCTGGTTCGCTGGGGCGATGCAGATAGCATTTATGCTTTGCCATTGCACGGCCGCGAGCATGCCGATAAAACGGATCCTTCATCGGCGTATACCATTAAAGAAGTGCGTCCGGCGCGTCCGCAGTTTGACCCGGAAGTACATCATGTATGGGTGATTCCTAATAATGTGATTGATGTATCGGGTATTGAGCAGAATAAAGGCTGGAAATAAAATAATTCCTGTGTTGATAATAATGTGATTTCAAGGATGCCGGGCTCTTTATGCTGTCCGGCATCCTTATTAATACTAGAAATGATGATGAAAAGCCTGTCTATATTTTTCCTTATAGCCTGTTTGTTAGCGAATAGCCATGCATTTCCGCAAAAGGCGGGAGGGTCTCCACTGGCTTGTGCGGCCGGTCATGCCCATAACGATTACCGCCACACGCATCCTTTGCACGATGCCCTCACTTACCGTTTTAAAAGTATTGAGGTGGATGTTTTTCCCCTGGGTGATTCACTCTATGTGGCACACGACGATTACGAAATTACTGAAGGTCGTACGCTTCCTTCGCTTTACCTTGATCCGCTGTTAAAAGTGGTGAAGGATAACCAGGGCTCTGTTTATGGCGATGGCAGCGAGGTGTTGCTTGTGATTGACATTAAAAGAGATGCTGTTCGCTCGTTTTTATTATTAGAGCAAATTTTATCCGATTATCAGTCCTTACTATCCACTTACGATGAAGCCGGCCTGACTAAAAAGGCGGTGAAAGTGATTATTTCCGGTGGAAGGGCGATTGACACCCTGCTGACCCGTAAAAGCGGTCACATATTTTTGGATGGGCGCATGAATGAGCTGGACACAGCGATACCTGCCCATCTGATGCCTTTAGTAAGTGGTGCATGGGGTGATTTCTTCAGCTGGGATGGCACAGGGCTTATGCCTGATGTTGAGCAAAAGCGCTTGGCTTCGCTGGCGGGCAAAGCGCGTGCAGCCGGTTCGCTGCTGCGTTTTTGGGGAGCGCCCAATCATAGCGCTCAAGTGAAGCGTAATGTGTGGAACTGTTTATCTGCCGAGCCCAACGTACTAATTGGGGCGGATGACTTAAAAGCTTTGCGCACATTTTACACCGAAAAAGCCGGTCAATACCCCTTAAGTGATAAAAAATAAATACCTCCAAAAGACGATTAAGTTATGAAGATAATGAACTATTTAGGGCTGCTTATGGCTGCCATTCTCATAGTGGCTGCCCCAGCTGCAGGTCAGTCGCAGAACAATCAGGCTGCTGAAAAATTAACCTATACCAATGCGCAAGCCTATCAGAAAGTGACTTTAAGTCAAAAAAAGGCGCGAAAGCTAAAAAATGTTGTGCTGATGATCGGCGACGGGATGGGGCTTCATCAGGTTTCAGCTGCCTGGGTTGCTAATCATGGCCAACTCAACCTGGATCAATTTCCAACCGTGGGACTCATGCGTACCTATGCGGCTAACCGATTGATCACCGATTCGGGGGCAGCCGGAACGGCCATGGCCACGGGACAAAAAACCAATTATCATTCCGTCGGTGTGGACACGGTAGGGCGTCCCTTGTCGTCGCTGGCCAAGCTGGCCCATGAGAAGGGTTTGTCAACCGGCGTTGTGGTTACCTGTAATCTGACGGATGCGACGCCCGCTACCTTTTGTGCTCACCATAGTGATCGGGACCAGGAAGAGCAATTGGCTCTTGACTTTTTAAGCTGTGGAGTGGATTATATTTTCGGAGGTGGGCGAAAGGTGTTCACGCAACGAACCGATCAGCGTAACTTAATGGCCGAGATGGAAGCAGCCGGTTATCAAACACCATCGAACTGGTCTGCCACTAAAGTGCTTGAAGGGGGCAAGGTGTTTTCCGTTTTGGAAGACGGTCAGTTGCCTCTGGCAGCCGAGCGTGGCAGAGTGTTTCAGGCGGCTTGTCTGCATGCTTTGTCGCTGCTTGATAATAGCAAAGATGGCTTTTTTGCCATGTTTGAAGGTTCACGGATTGATGATTGCGGGCATTGGAATGATGTGCCCAAATTGATGGAAGAAATTTTTGATTTTGACCAGACCATTGGACGGGTGTTGCAATGGGCCGAGCAGGATGGTGAAACACTGGTGATTGTGCTGGCTGACCACGAAACGGGCGGATTGACCTTACTGGATGGCGATATCGAGACAGGTCAGGTAAGCGGTCATTTTTCTACCGGGGGGCATTCGGGCATCCTGGTGCCGGTGTATGCCTATGGTCCAGGCGCCGAACTATTTGGCGGTATTTATGAGAATACCGAGGTGTTCGAAAAGATTGTTAAATTGCTTCAACTTAAACGCTAGTAATTATGGGTTTAATTAAAAAATATACAGCCTCTTCTTTTTGGCTATGCCTCCTGTTGGTGGGTGTACCGTTTATGGCTCTTATAGGACAGGAGCAGTCAGCTTTGCGCTTTAATGACGGTGGCACGTTTAAAATAGCCCAGTTCACCGACCTGCATTGGAAATCGGGTTCAGCCAATTGTGCCAAAACCATCGCCACCATACAGCATGTGCTGGATCTTGAGCAGCCTGATCTGGTGGTACTCACCGGGGATGTGGTTGTGGAGGTGCCGGCTCATAAGGGCTGGCTTGAAGTGGCTGATATTTTTATCAATGCTGAGGTGCCCTGGGCCGTGACCCTGGGTAACCACGATGCCGAGCCGGACATCTCACGCACGCAGGTTTTTGATCTGTTGGAAGACTTGCCTTTTTTTATGGGGATAAAAGGGGATGTGAGTGGTATCGGGAATTACGTGTTGCCCATTAATGCATCGGACGGCGCTAAGGAAGCAGCGCTTCTTTATTTCTTCGACTCCAATGCCTATGCCGAAGATGAAGAAATCTCAAATTACGACTGGATTCAGTTCGATCAGATAGACTGGTACCGCCGGGCGAGTCAGCGATTTGCGAATAAAAATGATGGGCTCCCTTTGCCGGCTCTGACCTTTTTCCATATCCCCCTGCCGGAGTATAAACACATAGTTGGTGCGGCAACAACGGTAGGCGATCAGTTGGAAGGGGTGGCTGCCCCGGCGCTTAATTCCGGTATGTTTGCCTCAATGCTGCAGATGCAGGATGTGATGGGTGTTTTCGTGGGACATGATCATGATAACAATTACATTGGTCTGCATAAGGGTATTGCCCTGGCTTTTGGCCAGGTGAGTGGCTACGATGCCTATGGCGAACTCGACCGGGGTGGACGCATCATCGTGCTGAAGGAGGGTGATTTTTCTTTCGAAACATGGATACGAACGGGCAGGGAGAAGATGCATCACTATTATTATCCGGCTGGCATGCCGGCACCTGACCCCAAAACCGTGTTTTTGCCGGCTACCAAGTTGGATAAGGTAAAACCGGGTATTCGATATACCTATTACGAAGACAAGATACAATCGACAGCCGAGCTGGCCGGCCTGAAATGCCTGAAGTCAGGTTATATCCCTAATATCTCACTTAATCCGGCTGAGGTGGATGATTATTTTGGCTTTATGTATGAAGGCTGGCTGAAAATACCCCAAACAGGTAATTACCGTTTTTACCTGCGCTCCGATGATGGTTCGCAATTGCTGATTGATGATCAACTGTTAATCGATAATGATGGTGGCCACAGTGCGCGTACAAGAGAAAATGAAATAGCGTTGGAAGCCGGGTTTCATAAAATCAAGGTGCTTTATTTCGAAAATTATATGGGGCAAACCCTGGAAGTGGGGCTCACGGGTATTGGCATTAAAAGGCAAGCCTTGCCGGATATTTTCTTGTTTGTTGAATAGTTTAAAACGATTAGCTGTGAATAGAAGGGATTTTCTCAAATATAGTGGCTTGCTCTCATTCGCCGCGTGGGTGCCCAATAGTTGGGCAAGCAATGTGTCACCAGCTTTTGACCTTACCTTTTTAGTGGGCGCTGACACTCATTTTGATGAGCCCCCGGAGACCGATCAGTATAGGCAGGTGCAGGCCATGAATAAGGTGCCGCAGCTAAAGTGGCCCGCGCAGATTGATGGTATTAAAACAAATTTTGCAAGTGCCGGTCAGTTTATCGAAGGGATACGCGGCCTGGTACTGGCCGGTGATTTGGTCGATCGGGCCCATCCGGCCGCACTCAACCTGTTTAAGCAGCGCTATGAACAGGGGCCGGGTGACCGGCATATTCACTTTCCTACCTACGTGGGTTTGGGTAATCATGATGTGAACCCGGAAGTGGAGGCCGGCCTGCTGGCACAACGGCGGCAAATGATGTGGGACTATGTGGATGCCCGACATAAAGGGGCAGCGGCACCCGTGCCAGTTACTAACTACGATGCCTTATCGCGAAACTATTCTTGGGATTGGGAGCACGTGCATTTGGTGCACGGCCAATTGTATCCGGGGGATACTGCCTTTGGTCAAACATCAAGTCTTGATTGGTTAGCCGATGACCTGGCCCGGCATGCTGCACATGGCAAGCCGGTGGTGATATTCCAGCATTACGGTTATGATGAATGGGCCATCAAGTGGTTTGATGCCGCGCAACTAAAGAAATACCGCAAGGTTATCGCTCCCTATAATGTTGTAGGCATTTTTGCGGGACATACTCACGAGGCCATTAATATGAAATGGCAGGGGTACGATGTGTTTGAAGTGAATAACGCCTGGTGCCAACCTAATGAAGATGGAGATGGGTCTTTTGCCATCGTTCGGATTACAGATAGGTTCTTGCATATGATGACCTGCAAATGGATGGCTAATGGTGAGATCAGTTTATCCGGGCCCTTCCTGAATAAAACATTCTAGGGTTGATAAAGAGCCGGCTAATTATACTGGTGCTTGGTTTACCTGCGCCAATACCCGGTTTGGGAGTTAATCATTAAAGCGGTCAGGATAGGTCAGGTTTGAGGCTCGATCTGAAAAGTTTTACCAATATTCAGGTGGCCACCCTGCGTTGGAGGCTGGCCGCTTAATTTATGATGCTATGCCTCATCTCAGGGTACTAAGGTGCAAAGGATATGTTACCTTATAAGTATCATAACAAAGCCCTGCCATAAGATCATCTGTTCTTAAGGCAGGGCTTTTTTTGACTCAATACAATATCCGACAAATCGTGAGTTGAAATATTTACTTTATTTTTTGCGCCTTGCAAATCTGTCTTATCTCATTACTCACTACTCATCACTCTCTTACTCACAACTCTCTCTTACTTTCCTGCTTTAATCAGGTTCAGTGCCGATCCGGCTTTAAACCAGGCAATCTGCTGCGCGTTGTAAGAGTGGTTGGCTATAATTACTTCTTTGGAACCATCGGCATGTACCACTTCTATCTGCAGTGGCTTGCCCGGAGCAAAGGCATTCAGATCGAGGAAGTTAAATACATCATCCTCCTGAATCTTATCATAGTCGGCCTCGTTGGCAAAAGTTAGCCCCAGCATACCCTGTTTTTTCAGGTTGGTTTCGTGTATGCGGGCAAAGCTTTTCACCAATACGGCACGCACCCCCAGATGGCGTGGCTCCATGGCGGCATGTTCGCGCGACGAACCTTCGCCGTAATTGTGGTCGCCTACCACTACAGTAGGAATACCGGCTGCTTTATAGGCACGTTGTGCAGCAGGTACCTCCATATATTCCCCTGTTAATTGATTCTTCACTTTGTTAGTTTCGTCGTTGAAGAAATTAACGGCACCAATCAGCATGTTATTGGAAATGTTATCCAGGTGACCGCGGAAGCGTAACCAGGGACCGGCCATGGAGATGTGATCCGTGGTACATTTGCCTTTGGCTTTAATCAGCAGTTTAGCACCGGTTATGTTTTGGCCATCCCAGGGGGCGAAAGGTGTCAGTAATTGCAGACGTTTACTGTCTGAATCTACAACCACTTCTACGCCAGATCCATCGGCTGCGGGTGCCTGATAGCCGGCATCTTCAACAGCAAAGCCCTTCGGAGGCAGCTCATAGCCTGTTGGCTCATCCAGTTTCACTTCTTCACCTTGGGCATTGGTCAGCGTGTCGGTGATGGGGTTAAAGCCTAAATCGCCGGCAATGGCCAGGGCCGTTACCAGTTCGGGTGAACCTACAAAGGCATAGGTGTTGGGATTACCATCGGCCCGCTTGGCAAAATTCCGGTTAAAGGAATGCACAATGGTGTTTTTCTCTTGCTTTTCGGCTCCCGTTCGATCCCACATACCAATACAGGGACCGCAGGCATTGGCAAATACTTCGCCACCCATTTGGTTGAAAGTATCGATTAAGCCGTCGCGTTCAATGGTGTAGCGAACCTGCTCGGAGCCTGGTGTTATTTTAAATTCACCGGCGGCACGCAGATTTTTATCAGCTGCTTGTTTGGCAATAGAGGCTGCTCTTGATATGTCTTCGTAGGACGAATTGGTGCACGAACCAATTAATCCGACTTCCACCTGTAGCGGCCAGCCGTTTTTCTCAGCTTCTTCACGCATTTTTGATATGGGCGTGGCCTTATCAGGCGTAAATGGACCGTTCAAGTGGGGCTCCAGGGTGTTCAAATCAATTTCGATGACCTGATCGAAATATTTTTCAGGATGAGCATATACTTCGGCATCACCGGTCAGATGTTCCTTTACGGCATTGGCCGCCTCAGCCACATCGGCACGATCCGTAGCCCTCAGATAACGCTCCATGGCTGCATCGTAGCCAAAGGTTGAGGTGGTGGCACCAATTTCAGCGCCCATGTTACAGATGGTTCCTTTACCGGTACAGCTTAACGACTCGGCACCTTCACCAAAATACTCAACAATGCAGCCGGTTCCTCCTTTCACGGTTAACAAACCCGCTACTTTCAGGATGATATCTTTGGGGGCGGTCCAGCCATTTAGCTTACCCGTCAGTTTAACCCCAATCAGCTTAGGGAATTTAAGTTCCCAGGGCATGCCGGCCATTACATCTACTGCATCGGCACCCCCAACACCAATGGCCACCATACCCAGTCCACCGGCGTTAACAGTATGTGAGTCCGTACCAATCATCATACCACCGGGAAAAGCGTAATTTTCCAGCACTACCTGGTGAATGATACCGGCACCGGGCTTCCAGAATCCGATACCATATTTGTTTGATACTGAGCTTAAGAAGTCATATACCTCTTTATTGCTAACTGTTGCGGTAGCCAGGTCTTTGTCGGCACCCACCTTGGCCTGTATCAGGTGATCGGCATGAACGGTTGAGGGCACCGCCACTTTTGATTTGCCGGCCTGCATAAATTGTAGCAGTGCCATCTGTGCGGTGGCATCTTGCATGGCCACCCGGTCGGGGTTGAAATTAACATAGGAGGCACCCCGCTCAAAGGCAGTCTTTGGCAGACTATTAGCCAGGTGGGCATATAAAATCTTTTCGGTTAATGTTAGGGGGCGATCAAGTAAGCGACGTGTTTCATCCACTTTATCCGCCAACCCGGCATACACCTGTTTAATCATTTCAATATCAAAAGCCATTTTACTATCGGTTTAATATTATTAACGTCGGAATTCTTTCGGTTTAAAAGGGTAACAAAGCTACTAAAAACTGAATATTTATCATCATTTTTGTAACAGTTCAGAGTCGATTTGGTTGTAGGCTGTGGGCATTGAATTTCTTTTACTAACTTAATGCCAGATTATTGAAAGCAATCGAACTGCTATGAAGCTAACTCTCCTGTATGAAAATCTGCGCATTGCCCTGGGGGCCATACGTACCAACCTGTTGCGTACCATACTCACCATTCTGATTATTGGTATTGGCCTAACGGCGCTCATCGGTATTTTAACAGCTATATCTTCTATAGAAGCCACCATCAGCAGTAAGTTTACCGGCATGGGAGCCAACTCCTTTACCATTGAAAACCGGGGGATGAATGTGCAGATTGGTAAGCGTAAGTTACGCAGCAAGCGATATGGTTTTATTTCGTTCCGTGAGGCTATGGAGTTTAAGTCAGATTTTACTTTTCCTGCCCTGGTAGCCGTGTCACACAATGCCACAGGAGCTGCCACGGTAAAGCACGCCTCGGATCAGTCCAACCCCAATGTAAGAGTTATTGGGGTGGATGAGAATTTTATGGATGTGGAAGGCCATAGCCTGGCGCGGGGACGTAACTTTACGGCGCAGGAGATTCGTGATAATCGTTATGTAGCTGTATTGGGCAGTGCATTGGCTAAAAAGATATTTCCCAATGGTGGCAATCCGGTAGACAAGGTGATTTCTTCGGGTGGTATTAAATATCGTGTAATTGGCGTGCTGGACGAAAAGGGAGCCGGCTTTGGGGCGCAGAGCGATAACCTACTGCTGTTACCGGTAACCAATGTTCGACAGGTTTTTAGTCGTCCGGGTATGTCTTATAAAATTGTTGTTAAAGCCCTTGATAGCAGTCAGGTTGATGTGGCTATCTCAGAGGCCACTGGTCTGTTTCGCATCATCCGCCGGCTGACCATTCACGATGAAGATAATTTCAACATTAACAAGAGTGATAATCTTTCGCGCCTGCTCATAGAAAGTACAGGTACCGTTACCTTGGTGGCTTCTTTCATTGGCCTTATCACCCTGTTGGGTGCTGCCATTGGCCTGATGAATATTATGTTGGTGGCTGTAGTTGAGCGCACCCGTGAAATCGGAATTCGTAAGGCCATTGGAGCGAGCAGTAAAGCCATCCGTAATCAGTTTCTGTTTGAGTCCATTATTATCGGACAGCTGGGAGGCATCGTGGGCATTGTTTTGGGTATTTTAGTGGGCAACCTAATGTCGATGGTGCTGCAATCAACCTTTATTGTGCCCTGGAATTGGGTGGTGCTTGGGTTTGTCGTTTGTTTGCTTGTGGGGCTCAGCTCAGGACTGATGCCTGCCATCAAAGCCGCAAAGCTTGATCCCATCGATGCCTTGCGTTATGAGTGATTGATTGCCCTTGGAACTAATTGTTTAATAAAATCTGAAAATCTTTAAACAAATTAATCATATTGTGGTTTCATACTAAAGTTCTGTTTATAAGAGGATAGAAGCTAAAGTTATGAAAACAGTATTGATAATTGGTGCATCATCGGGCATAGGAAAAGCCTTAGCTCAATTGCTAGTGGAGAAAGGATATAATGTGTATGGTACATACAATAGTGCAGCGCCTGCTACTCTGCCTAATAATGTGGAGTACCATCACTTGGATGTAATGTCTGATACTGTTGATTTTGATTATTTACCATCTAGTCTGGATGCCTTGGTCTATTGTCCGGGATCAATAAAGCTAAAGCCTTTTCATCGCATCTTACCCGAGGTATTTACCCTTGATTATTCCTTGCAGGTTCTCGGCGCTATTAAATGTATTCAGCGGACATTACCTCGCCTCAGTGCATCCGGCAATGCTTCTATCATTTTGTTTTCCACGGTGGCTGTACAGCGTGGGTATAGATTTCATTCATTGGTATCGTCATCGAAAGGCGCCATCTCAATGAAAAGTATCAACTAAAATTAATGATCATGATTTGGAAAATATTTAAGAAATCGCCGGCTGAAAAGTTGCATAAAGAATATGAAAAGCTGATGAAGGAGTCATACCGCTTGTCGCGCGTGGACCGTAAGGCAGCTGATGAAAAGTACGTGATGGCCGAAGCTGTTATGACTCGCCTGCAGGCCTTGACTGCAGATAAATAGTTTGATGATTACACAGTTTTTATACCGAATGATAACGGGAATTGTCTTGTGAGGGCAGTAACCAACGAAAAGCATAAAAAATGGCCTTCTACCAATTTCAGCGAAAGCAATTACTAAATGCATCACTCGACGATGTGTGGGATTTTATTGCCACCCCGGCTAATTTGAGCAGGATTACGCCTCCTGCGATGGGCTTTGATATATTAACGCCGAATCTGCCTGAGCAAATGTATCCGGGTATGATTATCCATTATCGGGTTAAGCCAATGCCATTTTATATTACGGAATGGGTTACTGAAATTACCCATATAAAGCCAGGTGCGTATTTTGTTGATGAGCAACGCGTAGGTCCCTATGCCTTATGGCATCATGAGCACCATGTAAAACAAGTAAATGGCGGGGTGGAAATGGTTGATATAGTGTCGTACGTGCCGCCCTTTAAATGGATTGGTGGTTTGGCCAATTGGCTGTTTATAAATAAGCAGTTGAATAATATTTTTAAATATCGTACCAAGGCTTTAGATGATTTTTTTTTAAAATAATCGGTATGAAATGGAGTGTGCAGCTAATTTATATTTGCTTAATAATGATGGGAACTATTATGGATACAGAGGCTCAAAAAGTACTGTTTGATTTTAGTGATAACAAGGATATAGCGGATTGGCAGATTATCAACGACGGGGTGATGGGTGGTTTGTCAGAAAGTAAGATGCTTATTAATAAGGATGAGAACGCTGTCTTCTCAGGCAGTGTTTCACTTGAAAATAATGGCGGCTTTGCTTCCGTTCGATACCGTTTTAGTCTAATAGTAATGAACGATTATCGATGTATTGTGCTTCGGATCAAAGGTGATGGAAAGGGTTATCAATTGCGAGTGAAAGAAAATAGTTATGATAGACATGCGTATATCTCCTACTTTCAAAGCTCTGGCGAGTGGCAAGTGATCGAGATACCATTGGAAGATATGTATCCTACTTTCAGAGGTAGAAGGCTGGATATGCCTAACTATCCGGGGGTGCGGATGGAAGAGCTAGCCTTTTTAATTGCCAACTATCGACAAGAGTCCTTTCGGCTTGAAATTGATTATATCCATTTAAAGTAAAGGTGTCATTAAGTTTTTTTTCTCTACTGATACGCTACTTTCAATAAATCTTGTACAAAAAGTATTGACACGGCAGGACTTATGTCTTATTATTACGGTGTATTTGTGATGCATGTAAAAAATAAACAGGCTGTCGTTAGTTGCTGAAGGTTTATTAATAAGTAGGACAATTTTTAAATTTTCATTTTGGGTTAGTAATTTTAAAGGATAGGGCTCTCCTGCAGCTATTGATGCCTGTTTTAAGTTTCAGTCACATATAAAAAAAAGGCTTCCGCTATGGAAGCCTTTTAATATGATTGAGGGAATCAATTATTTTACTGAATCCATGTACTCGATCAATTCACATACTTTAGCTGAGTAACCCATTTCGTTGTCGTACCATGATACAACTTTTACGAAAGTGTCAGTTAAAGCGATACCCGCTTTAGCGTCGAATACTGAAGTTTGAGTTTCGCCGATGAAATCGTTAGAAACAACAGCGTCTTCAGTGTATCCTAAAATACCTTTCAATTCGCCTTCAGAAGCTTCTTTCATTGCAGCGCAAATCTCTTCGTAAGAAGCACCTTTTGCTAAGTTTACAGTTAAGTCAACAACTGATACATCAGGAGTTGGTACGCGGAAAGCCATACCTGTTAACTTACCGTTCAGCTCAGGAATTACTTTACCTACAGCTTTAGCAGCACCAGTTGATGAAGGGATGATGTTCTGACCAGCACCACGTCCACCTCTCCAGTCTTTCATAGAAGGACCGTCAACAGTTTTCTGAGTAGCAGTAGTAGCGTGAACAGTAGTCATCAAACCGTCAACAATACCGAACTTGTCGTTCAATACTTTGGCGATAGGAGCTAAACAGTTAGTTGTACAAGAAGCGTTAGACACGAAAGTCATATCGTTAGTGTACTTGGTGTTGTTAACACCCATTACGAACATCGGAGTGTCGTCCTTAGAAGGAGCAGACATAACTACTTTCTTAGCACCGGCGTCGATGTGACCCTGAGCTGATTCTTTTGTTAAGAAAAGACCAGTTGACTCAACTACATAGTCAGCACCCACAGCACCCCATGCAATGTCAGCTGGGTTTCTCTCAGCAGTAACGCGGATTTCGTCACCGTTAACAATTAACTTACCATCTTTCACTTCAACAGTACCGTTGAAACGACCGTGAGTTGAATCGTACTTCAACATGTAAGCCATGTAATCTACATCGATCAAATCGTTGATAGCAACAACCTGAACAGTTCCTTTAGCTACAGCCTGACGGAAAACGAAACGTCCGATACGGCCAAACCCGTTAATCCCAATCTTGATTTTTGACATTTTATTGCTTTTTTAAGAATTGTTTTGATAAGGTCTTCAAAAATGCATCGCAAAAGTAGCAAATCATAGGCAATTGGTCAAGAAATCTGAAAATGATTTTCTTAATAAAATTTAAAAAGGCGATGCGAAAGGAGTATTGAATAATAGGAAGATAGCCCAAAGCAACAGGCGCCAAAACTTAACAAAGCGGTATGTTAAAACATCCGCTTTGCCAGTAATAATGTGCTTTTGACTGTGTTATTTATGCGTGAAGTGTTGTCTGTTCCATCTGCACGTCGGCTTGTCCGTAGGCAGGACAATCTTCGGTGGTTTTACAAGAACTCATACCCAATACCATCAAAAATAAAACAGTGGCAATCAACGAAATCTTTTTCATCTTATTATCCTTTACTTGGTCTGTAAAAATAGAAGATTAAACTGCATCTCCCAAATTTATTCGTTACAAGCTTGTAAACGGAAAAATCAGATGTGGGTTTCGTTTATGCAGTCATAAATGGGCAATTGTTCAATTTTACTTATGAAAGCAGTGTTTTTGTCCATGAATGGTTATGAAATACTATTAAAAGCAGGGAGGAAGTGTGCTTTATATGCTGATGGAAAGTAAAAACGCTAAGCCGGTAAAGAAGCATTATGATCTGCTATTTCTCCCACGCTTAGCGTTTTTTATTTTAGGCATTGCACTTAAGCAATCGTTTAATTAATCTTCATCATCGCGAAAATTGATGGGCCAGCGAATGGTTTCGTCATCAACCCACTCAGGACCTATCTGAATGGAGGTAATGGCCTCTTCATCCAGCCAGATATTGATATTTTCTTTCTCGAACACATAGAGTTCTTTGTCATCAAAGCCATCCTGGCTCATGTCTTCGCGTTCATAGTCGCCCATGTTGAGTGTTTCAAGCTTTGCCAGAAAGTCTGCTTTTGACATGCCTACTTTAATGGCATTGTGCAGAATGAAATTCTCCTTTTCAAATGAGATTTCAACCAGTTTGTAGTCTTCTTCTTTGTCAAAGGACATGGAAATTCCCATTTCATCGTAATAAAGTACATTGGCTTCGGCGCCCTCGCCATAGTCTTGTACTTCTGTTTCATCAGGATCGCCCAAATAGTTGGATACTTCGTGTTCTTCCATCCCGAATTTGATGCTGCCGAATCCAGTGTGCGGCAAAATGGCTTTTGGTGTCATTTTTTTGAAATAAATAAATTAAAGTTAACGGGGGTAAATATAAAAAACCCCTTTGACATATTCTACTGTTTTTGTAAGCAGAATATTAATTCGTGAAACTTAACATTATTGTAGGGGGCATTTTAATTGCTAAACACCATATCCGTAACCGTAGCCATATCCATAACCATAGCCCTGCCCATAACCCATTCGGTTATGTTTTACCTGTATGTCGTTGATAACTATTTTAAAGGATAGTATGTTTTTAGTAGTCAGATCGGCAAATAAATTTTTTGTGATGTTGCGGCGCGAGCAGTTATGACGCACTACAAAAAGATGTTCGTCGGCATAGGGCAGCAGCGATATGGCATCGGCCACACGGCCCAGGGGCGGGGTATCCATAATTATATAATCAAACTCCTGACGCAGATCGTTCATTAGTGTATCCAGCCGTTCGCGTTGTGTCAAAAGCTCGGCAGCGTTGAGAGGAGTTGCTCCTGCCGCGATATACCATAGGTTATCCTGGGCAGTGGCTTTGAGAATCTCACGGGTGTTGCTGTTTGCACCGCATAGGTATTCAGTAAGTCCTTCCGTGGCTTGGTGAACATTCAGGTACTGTTCCATTTTGGGTTTGCGCAGGTCAAAGTTAAGCAGCACCACTTTTTTCCCCAGCTGAGCAAATGAGGCTGCCAGGTTAATGGCCGTAAATGTTTTTCCTTCGCCCATATTTCCCGACGTTATAAGTAACACCTGCTTAGGGGCTTGTTGGTGACTGAGGTGCCTCAGGGTAGCCCTTAGCGAACGAAATGACTCCGCTACTAAAGTATTGGGCTGTGCCTGCACAATAAAGGGTTCCGGTCGCTTGTTATGCAGGATATGTCCTACTATGGGCGCTTCCGTAACGCTCGTAATGTCTTCGTTGGCTTGAATCTTATCGTTGAAAGCCAGCAAGAGCCAGATTATCCCTCCGGCTATCAGCAGCGCCACCAGCACCGCTTTGGCATATACTTTTTGTGGGGCGGTACTAACTCGTCTTGCCTGGTCGGCCCTTGCCAAATCCAATATTTCATGCGAAGGCATAGTGGATGCTTTGGCTATTTGCATCTCCGAACGTTTGGTTAGGAGCAGTGTGTACAAAGCCTCGTTAATGGTGTGACGCCGCTGTATGGATACAATTTTTTGCTCGTGGCGAGGCAGGGCAAGCAGGCTGGCCTGGTTGCCTTTTATCTTTTGCTCCAGTGCCGCTATTTCGTTATTGATGCCGGCCTTAGAGCTGGTGAGTATTTCACCGATGGTTTTTCGTATGGTTTTTATCTCGGCACGGTTATGTGCCAGTTGAGGAATATCTTTCTTTGTGCGGCTCTCAATGTCTTCCACCTTAAGGTAAGCCGAGAATAGCTGACTCATGAGGGCAGATAATTGCGGATTGTCAATCTTCATGGCGGTTGGGGGCAGCAGGTTATCCATGTTGGCATCTTTCTGCAAATAACTGTCCAGATAGTTATAATAACGTCGTTGCAGGTTGAGTTCTGCCAGTTGGCTTTCCAAGGCGTTCAGTTGGTTGTAAATAGATGATTTTTGTACATCCAGCTCAACGCCGCCATTGCTGTTAAGGACACTTTGAATGGATGCTTCGCTGATGTTTAGTGAGTCGTGTATTTGTGCCAGCTGTCGGTTGATAAAATCAATGGTTAGCTCCTTGGCTTTGTTTTTACCTTCCACTTCTTTGTTTAGGAAGGCTGCGCTGAGACGGTTGAGAAAGTGGGTGCCCAGCGCAATGTTTTTGGTTTTAAAGGCGATGTTTAGGATGGAGGAGTTGGGTGTTTCCTCAATGGTGAACTGCTGAAAGCGTCGCACACAGGCATGCTTTGTTCTAAATCGAAAATGCAGCTCTTGATCGTGTTTTACCTTGCCTTGCGGTGTTATGGCAAAGGCACAGTAGTCATTGATAAAATGGGAGGAGGTGGGGATGATGGTATCCAGGTGGATAGCCACTGATGGAGCAAGAGTTTTTTCTGTAGCATAGCTGTACAGGCTTGCTTCTTCGTTGCTTGCCTTGAGGCGCACTGTGCTGTCGCTGATGAAGCTTAAGGAGAACATTGTATTAACCGCCTGTGGATGGTCTTTGGTATAGCGTATGTTGGCCGGTGCCGGGTATTGCAGTATTTCGTTGCCATAGGCATCGGTGCGAAATACTTCCACCTCAAAGCCCAGTGTGTCAATGGTGTTTTTGATGAATTCGTAGGAGGTGAGCAGTCCTTTTTGATTTTCTATTTGCTTTTTCGAATGGCCAAAGTCTCCCAGACCAAGTATGGCGTTTGGGTTGCTGCTCTCATCATCCAGGATGAGTATTTTTGTACTCACCACATATTCGGGTAGTGTGGTGGCGGTGGTAAAAAAGGCTACGCCACCTGCCAAAAGCAGTGAAATAATAATAAGAGGCCAGTACTTTAAGCCTCTTATTAAAAGTCGGATATATTGATCAGTGCTCGACTGCATGGTGGCGTTGTATGCCCTGTTATTTTGTGATGGCATAAATGGAAAGTGCAAAGGAGATGATACCAATGGCCAGGCCATAAGGGAATTTCTCGAAACCAAATGATTTTGATTGGCGGGGTTTGATGTAAATCACATCATCGGGTAGTAAAAACAGATATTCCGATTCGAGTATCTTACTGTCGGTAATGTCAAGTGTTTTCACAATGCTGCCATTGGGGCTCTTGCGCACTAGGGTGATGGCATCAGCCTCGGCAAAGGGATTCAGGCCGCCGGCCATGCTAATGGCTTGTAGCAGGGTAATCTGCTCGCGGTCGATATTATAGCTGCCCGGGCTCTTCACCTCGCCCAAAATGGATATCTGAAAGTTGACCAGTTTGATTTGTACGGTTACATCGTCAAAATAAGCTTCGACAGCTTCTTGTATGGCTACTTGAGCTTCATCAATGGTCAGACCCTTCACCTTCACTTTTTCAATAAAAGAGTATTGCACATAGCCTTCCTCATCTACCTTGTAGGAATTCAGGTAAATATAGGAGTCGTTCATCAGTTCCGGGAAATCAGATCGGAAGTATTTCGATGTTTTAACATCGGCGCTATACACCTTTAAGTACAGGTTATCGCCATAGTTAATTCGATAGGAATCTCGCTCGGTATTCACAAATTCCTGGCTGTAATCCGGAATGGTAAGGGGTTGTATAAGCTCAGATTTCTTAAGGCTTATACAGGCGTTGGAAAGGAACGCCAGTGCGGCGATTATGCATAATGATCGCCAGCTTTTTAGTCGATTGCGTTTCATGTAATTATGGTTTTTATCTTATTATCTTAAGTGCTTCTGCCATTTCAATTTTTTCGCCGTTTAGGTAGGCTACCGGAAAGGAGATGTGCGTACCACATAATTTCCATTTCTCGATGGTGAGAGGGTAGGAGGGACCTACTACAATTTGGTACTTATACCAACCTTCTTCCTCAATCTGTCTTAGGTGCTCGGCGCCGGGCTTTAGCTTTTGCTGCTCCTTGTAACTTAAGGGGGTTCTGCTGGCTGCCACCTGAATGACAAATACCAGGCTGGATTTCTTCTTTTGCTTTTGGGTCTGAATGTGCTTGACTGTTTCCCATAGGTTGAGACGTTCTGTTCCTCTGTAGGCCACTAAGAAGGTGTTTTTATTGGAGTAGTCGCGTATGGTATGTCGGGCGGTAATGTAGTCGCTGCCCAGCGGTAGCTGATATTTATACCAGCCATCCTCCAGTATTTTTCTGAGGGTTAAGTGAGTAGTATCTATCTGTTCTACTTCTTTTCCTGACATGGGTTGGCGGCTCGCGGCCAGCTGTAAGTAAAAAGTAACAGCCGTTGTGTCTTTTATAATTTCAGTTCCTTCTGCACTTTCTATCGTTTCTGAGTATAGGGGTGCTTCTGTTACTTGTTGATCTTTATTTTGCTGGCTTTCCTCAGTATTTACTGGTGTTATTTCAGCGCACGATTCTTTCTCTGCTTGCGCAATAGGTTTATTAGTGTTTGTGGGTTTGTGACTGGCGATGGTTTTACTGTCGTTATTGATATAAGCTCGCCAGGCCTGTGCAAGGGATGCTCTGCTATAATCGAAGTCATAATTAAAAATAAACCGGCTTGTGCTGTCTTGATTGATTACCGGTCTTTTAATGAGGGGTTTTCGTTTTAGTTGCTGCGTCGCAGGGGTGATGCTGCCTGTTTTATGAGAGGCTTCCACCCGAAAAGTATCGGTATAATTAGTGAATGGGCTGTATCCTTTTATAACAGTGGTTATGGAATCGCTGTTGAAGTCAGCACTTTTTGAGTTTTTTACTTTTTTGTTGGGTGCAATTTTATAATCGGCCTTAATTACCAATTTGGTTTTATTTGGTGTAGCACCAAGTGTGTCTATGGCAGCTGCGGTGCTGTCATCAAAAACCAATACATCCTCATTTTTTATTTTATGCTGTGCATGAAGACAATAGCATAAAAATGCCAGGCCAACGCAGAGCGTAACTCGTCGTAAATTCATAATATAGCTGTTTCCCAACGGGCGGTTCTACGCTAGAACTGTCAATTGGTTACAGTTTGCTTAATCGAATATTTAACGCAAGAGTTTTAAGTGACGAAATGTAGAGATACTACAAATATAGTTGTAGTACTAAATAATTAGTACTATACTTGTAGTAGTTTAAGAAAATGAAGGTGCGATTTTCTTCATCAGATGTATTTATAATATTACCGATAACATGAAGCAGTTAACGAAAGCCGAGGAGGAAGTGATGCAAATTCTGTGGCAAATGGGCAAGGGCATTATTAAAGAAATATTAGCAGGCTTTAAGGATAAGCGGCCGGCGTACAACACTGTTGCAACTGTTCTTAAAGTTTTGAAGAATAAGGAGGTGGTCGATTTTAAAAAGGTGGGTAATGTATATGTTTATTATCCATTGATTACCAAGGAGGCGTATTCGTCTTTTCAGATGAAGTATCTACTCAAAAATTATTTCGGGGGCAGTTTTGCTCGATTGGCAGCTTTTTTTGCCAAGGATAATGATATGGATATTCAGGATTTGGAAGAGTTATTAAAGGAAGCTGATCAATTAAAGTAAAAGCCATGGATTTACTCACCTATTTTACAAGGTCATCATTAATACTGTTCATATTCCTCGCTATTTACAAGGTGTTTTTGCGCAATGATGCCCACTACGCGGCAATACGTTACTTTTTGCTGCTGGGCTTAGGGGCTGCTCTATGTTTGCCTTTTGCAGAGCTAAACTATACAGTGTTAGTAGAGCAGGCTATGACGAATCAAGGATATGAAGCGGTGGAAATAGCGCAGTCTGAAGTCGAGCTTGTGGAAGCCGAACTGCCTGATCGGATTAACTGGTTGACACTGCTTGCGTATCTTTATGCAGGCCTTACAATTATTTTCCTTGTGAGAATAATGGTGATGCTGGTTAAGATGTTATTCTTTGTAAAAAACTCACGGAGAGTAAAGTGTGAAGGTGTTACTGTCTGTATTAATGCAGATGTTGAAATGCCTTTTGTATTCGGGAATTGGATATTTATCAAGGATGAACAATATCTGAGCTCAGCGCATGCAGAAATTATGACTCATGAACGTGTGCATTTGTTTCAGCAGCATTGGATTGATGTGATGCTGAGTGAGCTGTTTATTGCTTTACACTGGTTTAACCCCTTGGCCTGGCATTATGCACGCTTGATAAAGCAAAATTTGGAATTTCTAGCCGATCAGGGTGTGCTGAAAAAAGGCCATAAATATGAAAATTACGTACAAATAATTATTTGTGAAACAATGGGAGCGGAAGTGTCAGTGCTAGCCAATCACTTCCGGTTCTCCCAAAATAAACGACGACTAAAAATGATGAAAAACGACAAAAAATCCAAATGGCGACTATTAAAGTTACTGTTGGTGCTGCCCATGATGGGTGGTTTGCTATGGGCTTTTAGTGAGCCGGTGTATGAGTATCGCTCTAACAATGAGCTTAAGAAAGACACTTCGGTGCGGGATGAAGGAAAGAAATTCCTTGTAAAAGGGATAGTTGGGATACCTGTGTCTGATACCGTTGTGGTTAGTAACGTGCAGACAAATGTGTCTGAAATGAAAGTTATTAGCGGAATAAGCCCTCTTCCTGGTACAAGTATTCTTATTAAAGGTACCACAACTGGTACTGTTGCAAATATGCAGGGCGAGTTTGAATTACCGGTTTCTGTTGGTGATGAACTTGTTTTTTCATTTGTAGGATTCGAAACGCGAATAGTGAAGGTGAATAATCAAAAATTGCTTACTGTTGCAATGGTGCAAACCGGATATGAATTGGACCCATCAGAAATAAAGGCACGGCTCAAGGGTGAGTCGGTAATTGAGCCAAATACGAAGGATGGGAAGCCTGTCTTTTTTATTGTGGAGGAGATGCCTTCTTTTAATGAGGGAGAGGAAACTTTTGCTGACAAGCTTCAAAAAAAGGTACATGCTGTTAAGCAAAAAGAAGAATTAAATGGAAAAGTAAAAGTTCAGTTTATCGTAACAGAAGATGGTCAATTAAAGGATATTAAGGCAATTAACCGAGTTAATGAAATAGAGGCAAAGTATGCTGTTCAAATTATTTCGGAACTGAATGACTGGAAGCCGGGCAAGCAGCGGGGTAAGCCGGTTTCAACCACCTTAGTAGTGCCTGTGGAGTTTGATTAACGCACGTGGAAATACCCATTAATACCTACAATAGTGAATGAACAGGGGTCGCAGCATAAAAAGTTTCTCTTTTCTGCTGCGACTCTTGTTGTTTTCTTACTTTTTCTTGTAGGCTGTTTTTAAATTCTTCAGAATGGTAAAGCCGCGATCCACATCTTCATCGTTGACAATAATGGTGAATTCGTTGGTGGTGGAAATCACTTCTTTAATATTAACGCCTTCCCAGGCGATGGCTTTCATTATGTGGTAGTAGAAACCGGTTACCTGTACGTTGTCGGCCGGCAGCTTTAAGGTAATGGCGGACAGCTCGCTTTGTTTGAGCAGGCACTCCTCTTCAGCAAAATACTTTTCAACCAGTTCCTCATAGGCGGAGCTAACCACCAGATTGGACTCAAATACACCCCTCACCAGGGTGTAAAATACATCGTGCTGATTGCTGATGTCTTGCATCACCTTAGTGTGGCTGTTAAAAATCGTATTGCTGTTACGAAAGGTGTAATCTGTTAGGTTGGAGCGCACAATGATGTCGCCCAGCGACTCCAGTAATTTCTGTAGGTTGCGGTTGAGTGAGTAATCCAACTGAGGTGTCAAGCGATTTAAAGCCATTACAATAGCACCTTGTTTCACGGGTTTCTCCGTTAGCTTTTCAACCATTGGTTGTATTTGCCGTGCCAGCGACGATATATTTAATAGGCCTTCGCATAGCGCTTCGATCACAAATGGCTTAACTTTAATAACTGATTCTACAGCCTGACTTACTGTTTTCATGGTTTCTGAATTTTGAGGCAAAGATAGAAAATGTTAAGATATTAACACAGTGTTATAAAGAAGTTTTTTTTGTTGAAAAACTTTTATTTCGTCATAGCAATTGATATTTTTGACACGTGTTTAGCTGACTTTTGTAGAACAGGAATAAAGGAGACTGAAGTAGGCGACACAAAACAAACATGCAAATAACAGACACATGAAAAATTTTAGTTTGAGCGGCTCAATTGTGGCAATAGTAACCCCATTTAAGGCCAATGGGGAGATTGATGTGAATGCTTTTGATGAGCTGATCGATTGGCATGTGGCAAATGGAACACGAGGTCTTGTGGTATGTGGCACCACGGGCGAAACGCCTGCACTTACGGGCGATGAGGATGCTTTTATGATTGAACGTGCCGTGCAGCGCGTGGCAGGACGGATTCCTGTAATTGCTGGCACGGGCAGCAATTCAACTGACGAATGTATTAAGTATACTCAAAAGGCAGAGGCGATTGGAGTTGATGCTGTATTGGTGGTTGGGCCTTACTATAACAAACCGACCGAGAAGGGCATGTACATGCATTTTTCATCAGTGGCAGAGGCTGTTGATGTGCCTGTTATTTTGTATAACGTACCTGGGCGCACCGGTTCCAGTATCTCAGTGGCCAATACCATTAAGCTGGCCAATACCTATCATAATATTGTGGGTATCAAGGAGGCCTCCGGCGACCTGGCCTTGTTTGCCGAACTAGTGGCACAGCGTCCCGAAGGCTTTAAGATTTACAGTGGCGATGATTTTCTGTCTGCGTCGGCTAATTTGTTGGGGGCCGATGGCTGTATTTCAGTAGTAGCCAATGTTATTCCTAATGATTTTTCTCAACTGATGGAAGCTTCCATAGCAGGTCGCGTGAAGGAAGTGAATACTTTGTTTTACAAATACCGTCAGCTGATGGATCTGATGTTTGTGGAATCAAACCCCATACCTGTGAAAACGGCTTTGGCAGCATTAGGCAAGGTGAATGAGGTTTTTCGATCGCCGATGTGTACCATGGAGGATGAGAATAAAGTGGCTTTGCTAGCTGAGCTTAAGAAATTGAATCTTATGTAGATATTATAGTTGTTGTTGGATTGAATAAAAAAGGGTGTTTCAACGGAAGCACTCTTTTTTTATTGGTTTTTTTCTGCTGAGCCGCGCCCGGTCTATTTTGTAAAAAGACGGTATATTTTTTTACATTTGAGAAACTAACTAAAAATGTAAAAGGCAATGATTGATTTACTGAAGAATCATCGAACCATACGGAAATATACAGATCAAAAGGTGGATGAGGCCGTGTTAAATGAGGTGCTAGAGGCTGGTGTCAGGGCTTCTACAACGGGTAATATGCAAGTGTATAGTATGGTGGTAACTCAAGATGATACCATCAAAACAAAATTGGCACCCTGTCATTTTAATCAGCCCATGATTACCCAGGCTCCTGTGGTTATCACTTTTTGTGCCGATTTCAACCGTTTTAAGAAGTGGTGCGAATTGCGTAAGGCAGAGCCTGGATACGATAATTTTATTTCATTTGTAACGGCATCCATCGATGCCTTGCTGGTGGCACAAAATGTATGTGTAGCGGCCGAAGCCAAGGGGCTTGGTATCTGTTATGTGGGAACTACTACTTATCTGGCTGATAAGATTATTGAGGTGTTAAACCTGCCCAAGGGGGTGGTGCCTGTTACAACGGTTACACTGGGCTATCCTGCTGAAACTCCCAAGCAGGTGGATCGTCTTCCACTAGCCGCTGTTGTGCATCCCGAAACCTATCAAGATTATTCGGAAGAGCATATTAATGAGCTATATGCCGAAAAAGAGAGCCTGGAGGAAAATAAAGCCTTTGTTGCGGAAAATAATAAAGAGACACTGGCTCAGGTTTTTACCGATGTGCGCTATAAAAAAGCCGACAATGAGCACTTTAGTAAGGTCTTGTTACAAGTGCTGAAGCAGCAGGGGTTTATGTAGAAACTCCCACAAACCTTTAAGTTGCTGATTTATGATATTTGGGGATATTCATAAGTTGACTTATATCTTTGATATCTAGATAATTATTACTATCTTAAAAGTATAACAAAACCCCGAA